>PMCF01000134.1 GCA_003154115.1 Anaerolineae bacterium | reverse complement strand
GATAGGCGCGCAGGGCGACCATTTCGGCGTCAGGGCGAAACGAGGCGCGCAACAAACCTAGACTGTGCAGTTGTTGGATCCACTGGCAATCCAAGACATCGCTTTTGCGACCGGGGACATGCTTGAGGTGCCAACTGTTGACCAGGTAGACTTTGAGGCCGCGCGCTTCGAGCAGATCGAAGACCGGAATCCAATACACCCCCGTGGATTCCATGGCGACCGTGTCGACGCCACAGGCCACCAGCCAATCCGCCAGGGCCTGCAAATCGACGGTGAAGGTGCCAAAGACCCGGACACGCTCCGCGTCGGCAGCGCTGTGGGATGGGACACACGCCCAAATTTCGCGGGCGCCGATGTCCAAGCCGGCGGCGTGTGGATGCACGATCTTCAAGTCCTCAAGGGGCTTGATCTTCTTGGAGGTACCGCGTTGGCGAGTCATGCGAATTCTCCTTTGGATGAAGATTAATCGCTCGGCCAACCCATTCCCATTCAACAACGTAGCATCCTAATCGGGGTCAAGGGCCAGATGCGGCCTTGCCACCAGTGGCAGAATCACAGAGGAACGGGAACCAGATTGCACCTCGGGCTTGACGCTTGCGCGCACGCACCAGTGTGTTGACGGTCTTGCTTTTGGCCGAGCGTGTGCTAATCTTACTCGATATTCGGCGGCGCGCAACGCGGGGCTCGTCAGTTTCTTCGGTGAGGGAATGGCGCGCGCGACAGGGGTGATTGCACCCGACCGCCGATCATGCGTGAGTCTGGCGTAATTTCTAAAGACTGGCACTTGGGTCGATGGCGGCGGGTGAAGCCGAGGCCGTTAGCCCGCTCATTGTCAGATGAAAAACACAACACGCATAATTCGGTTGCTGATATTCGGAGGCTTCATATTTGCCGCCCTGCTGTGGGTGTTCGCACGTACACACGTACCGGTAGAACCTGATATCAAAGATGGAGGTTTCCTGTCGGGTGAGCCATGTGGTCCACCTTGTTTCTTGAGCATCGTGCCAGGTGTGACGAGAGAAACCCAAGCCGTAAAGATACTTGCGGAAAAAGGACTATACCAGAATTGCTTTAGCTATAACAACGAGGCCGAATCTGGACTACGCGGTATATCTTGTTCATTTGTGGGGATAGCCTATTATCGCGGGACGGATGTGATTGGAAGTGTTAGTTTCAACCCATCGCGGAATCTCACGGTAGAGGATGTTGTCACGAAATATGGGAACCCTGATGCCGTCGTAGTTGGGACAATGGGCACACCAGAGGAACAACCTCATACGATGATGGCATTACATTATGAAAGCATGCACGCGAATATAGGGCTAGGCGAGCAAGAAGGTCTCAAATTCAATATAGCATCCACTACACCCATAGAGACCATTGGGTATTCTGACAGCGGGTGGCCCTCCCCATCAGAATATGAGTCGGCAAATAAACTCTCGTCGCCTTGGAGCGGCTACGGCGAGTATCATGAAACACCAATCCGTTAAGGGACTTTTGCCGGCAAGGCTCGGGCTAACACGGCGCGCAGCCGAGGCCGTTGGGCCGCCCGTTTCAACTCACTTAGCGCCTCATTCGAGGTAATATTCCTCATGCGAAATTGGTTTTGGATCATCTTGGTCGGTGGTGTCTTTCTGGCCGCTTGCGGAACTTCCCCTTCAGCGTCACCAGCAGTATTACCGACGGCATCGCTTACAACACTTTCCACAGTGGCACCCGCAACATCGCCTAGTCAAACGCATAGGGCACTTCGGAAAATTGTTTTTACATCTTTTCGAGATGGTCATCCTGAAATATATCTCATGAATTCAGATGGCTCTTTTCCTGTTCGATTAACCCAGAATCCTGAAGGGAACTACGCTGCCGGTTGGTCGCCTGATGGACGCTCAATTGTTTTCCACTCGGGGCGAGACGGGAACGACGAAATATATGTAATGAATGCAGACGGGACAGGGCAGAGACGTATTACCCAGCTAAAGGCGTCCATTTTTGCTTTGTCTCTATCACAGAGTGGTACACAGATAGTTTTTGTCACTACTGCTGGTGAATCTAGTTCCAAGATATATACGGCCCAAGTTGACGGGTCCGCCGTAAGATGTTTAAGCGTAAGTGAGAATTACGACACTTCGCCTGCTTGGGCACCCGACAGCCATAGCATAGCATTTGTATCCACCCGCGACGGCAGTCCCGAAATCTATGTTATGCGAGAAGATGGTTCTGATCAAAAACGCTTGACCCGAAATCAATTGGCTGAGCATGACTTGACATGGTCACCAGATGGCAAACGAATTGCTTTTTCAGCAGATGGTGCAGTGTATCTCATGAATTTCAACGGTGCGGGACTAACTCAAATCACTGATGATCAACATGATGCTTACCCGTTGGCATGGTCGTCTTCAGCAGAGATAATAGTGGCTAAATATGTTGGTAATCAAACGCGCGAACTATATGCAGTTGCCGTCGAAGGCGCTCACGAGCGATTCTTGACCAATGTCAGTAGTGATATGGTGGCTGCGCTTTCGCCGGATAAGCAGCAAATAGCATACGTCTCCGATCTTATAATCTATGTAGTCAATATAGACGGCTCAGGGAAAATGGCTTTGACCGAGCATGGGGTAATGAATACTGCACCGGACTGGCAACCTTAGCAAAAGCAGAGCATGGCACACCACCCAGCACGGCGTGCAGCCGGATAAAGGCGGTCAACGAATAGACAACGGATAAACGAATGCGTGCTCGATTGTTGCTTTGCAGATTGGGGTGAAGGTCGGCAGGCAAAGCACTTGTTCCGCAGGGAGCGCCCAACACGACTTGCAGCGACCGGCCCAGCTGCGGCAGTTGAGCATCAGTTTTGACGGTTGGCGATCAGGTCGGTGGCTCGCGCCGACCAGCAACAGCAAGAAACGGAAGACCTCGGAGGCTGCAATCTTCGAGGTCTTCTTTGTGAAGACTGCGGCTCTGCAACGGATTTGTGTTGACAACTTACGCCGCCTCGGTTAATATGCGGCGCGGTTGAGCAACCATCCTGGAGAGACTGAATGGCCCCGAAAGACAAAGAGCAAACTAACGTCGGCAACGTGCGCCCGATCGACATCGATCACGAGATGCAGCAGGCGTACTTATCCTATGCCATGAGCGTCATCGTCGCACGCGCCCTGCCCGATGCCCGCGACGGCTTGAAGCCGGTGCANNGGCGAGGTGCTGGGCAAGTATCACCCCCACGGTGACGCAGCCGTGTACGATGCGATGTCGCGCATGGCGCAGGATTTTTCCATGCGCTATTTGCTGGTCGATGGTCAGGGTAACTTCGGCTCAGTGGACGGCGACGCCCCGGCCGCCATGCGTTACACCGAAGCGCGTCTGGCTACGATGTCGGCAGACCTGCTGGGCGACATCGAGAAGAACACGGTCGATTTTGCGCCCAATTTCGACGGCACGCTCAAAGAACCGCTCGTGCTACCCTCCGCCGTTCCCAACCTGCTCGTCAACGGCGCGACCGGCATTGCCGTGGGTATGGCGACCAACATCGCGCCGCACAACCTCGGCGAGGTATGCGAAGCGATCGCGTATCTGATCAGCCGGTGGGACAAACTCGATCGGGTCAGCGTGGACGATCTGATGAAGTTCGTCAAAGGGCCGGACTTTCCCACGGGCGGCGTGATGTTCCGCTACAACGAAGCAGTGGAAGGCGGCGATGCCATCCGCGCCGCGTATGCCACCGGGCGCGGGCGCGTGATCGTTCAGGCGAAGGCGTTCATTGAGGACGCCGAGCGCAGCAAGAGCCGCATCATCGTGACCGAGCTGCCTTATCAAGTCAACAAGAGCAGCCTCATCGAACGCATTGCCGATCTGGTGCGCGACGGCAAGATCGAAGGAATCACCGATCTGCGGGACGAGAGCGACCGATCGGGGATGCGCATCATCATCGAACTCAGCCGCACCGTCGCCGATCCGAAGGCGCTCCTCGGTCAACTCTACAAGCTCACGCCCATGCAATCGACGTTCGGCATGATCAACCTGGCGCTGGTCGACGGCGAGCCGCGCATGCTCACGCTGAAGCGCATGCTGCAATTATTCATCGAGCACCGCGAAGTCATCGTGCGCCGCCGCAGCGAATTCGATCTGGCGCGCGCCAAAGAACGCGCTCACATTCTGGAAGGTCTGCTCAAAGCGCTGGCGAATCTCGACGAAGTGATCCGCATCATCCGCCGCAGCGCGGATGCCGAAGCCGCCAAAGAGACTTTGATGAAGCGCTTCAAGCTTAGCGAGGTACAGACCACGGCCATCCTCGACATGCCGCTGCGCCGTCTGGCGAAGTTGGAGCGCGAGAAACTGGAAGCGGAATACAAAGAGAAGAAAGCACTCATCAAATACCTGGAAGACTTGCTGAAAGATACCAAGAAGATTCTGGGCGTCATCCGCGACGAGATGCTGAAGCTGAAGAACAAATTCGCCGACCTGCGCCGCACTCAGATCGTCGAGTCGGAGATGAAGAAGGGCGAAGTGGTCACCGCACACGATCTGGTCGAAAGCGGCGCGGCGTGGGTGACGGCTTATGAAGATGGCACACTCCAGCGGACGGGTGAAGAACTGGAACTGCTGGAAGACAAAGCACCCACCGCGCTGGTGCATTGCGACATGCGCGACAACCTGGTCGCCATTACCGAGGTGGGACAAGCCGGCATCATCGGGGTGCATCAACTGGCCGATGCGCCGATGCCCGCGCCCGAGGTGGTAGGCGTGCCCAGCGGCCAACGTGTGATCGGGTTGTTTGCCCTGCCGATGGGCCAGTCGGAGCTCAACGGTTATCTGTTCCTCACGACGCGCCTGGGCGTGGTCAAGCGTGTGACACTGGCCGATCTAGCGAAGGCCTTTGGCACGTTCAGCGTGATGAATGTCGCCGACGATGACGCGATTATCGCCGTGCATGTGACGCAGGGCGAAGGCGAAGTGCTGCTGGCGTCGGCGCGCGGTCAAATGATCCGCTTTGCCGAAGAAGACGTGCGTCCGATGGGTTTCAATGCAGGCGGTGTGGCCGGCATCAAGTTAGTGAGTGAAGATGTCATCGTCGGCGCGGATGTCGTGCAGCCGGAGAGTGAAGTCGCCGTCATTACGGAACAGGGCACCGGCAAACGATCGGCGCTGAGTGAGTTCCCCAAGCAGGGACGCGCGGGACAAGGTGTCATCGGCATTCGGATTGACGCGGGCGACGCGGTCGCCGGTGTCGTCATAGCCGGCGTGAAAGAGGAAGTGCTCATCACGACCTCGCGCGGCAAAGCGAAGCAAGTGAAGGTGAAGTTATTCAAGAGCCTCGGCCGCGCGACCGGCGGCTATGGCGTCTTTCACGTTCTGAAAAACGAACAGGTGGTGGGATTGATCAAACCGGCGGAACGCATCAGCGCGCCGGAAGCAGTGGAAGAAGCCACTGGCCCAATGCAGCTGGAGTTGGTACCTGAAGAGCCTGTCAAACCAAACAAGACCGAGAAGGCGTCCGTGAAGGCCGATGTGAAGAAAGCGCCGGTCGCCAAAAAACCTGCGCCTACGCAGAAAAAACCGGTAAAGACGAAGTAATCAACATCACTATCCTACACAGCACAGCCCCTCAAGGATGAGATCCTCGAGGGGCTTTCTTGTTTGATAGCGTGGCGGCTCAACCTGCGTGTGGGGTCACGCCGGCGAACATGCTTGATCACAATTTCGCCGTGCGGGCCTCGATGATCTTGGCAATATCTCTAGAAAGCTGCGTCGGCCTAAAGGGTTTGATCCAGAAGTCGTCGGCCCCGGCCGCTTTGGATTGTTCACGCCGTTGGGGCGTGTCCAACGCCGTCAACATGACGATCGGCGCCTGGGCCGTGGTGGGCAATTGCCGCAACCGCCGGCACAACTCAATGCCATCCATGCCCGGCATCGAAATATCCAGCATCACAAAATCGAGTGGAGTCCGCGCGGCGATTTCCAGAGCCTGCGCACCATCGTAGGCCGAGTGAAAAATCCACTTGGGCTGATTAAGTCCGATGACCATTTTGACCACACTAACCGTATTCGGCTCGTCGTCAACGAACATGATTTGGATAGGCATAAGTTCACTTTAGTCCTAAGACTTGATAAGCTTCCACGGCCTCGGCCAGACCTTTCAACCGCAAAGCCGCCACGGGTTCAGCTTCTACCTGATCGCGTACCAAGGCATATGTCTCCGCACTCATCAGAATTTGATCGCCCTCGGCGGCCCCACACAAGCGGGAAGCCAGATTGACGTGATGACCGACGGCGGTGTACTCCAGCCGCCGCGCTGACCCAAAATTGCCGACAATCACCTCGCCCGTATCGACACCCAGACCGATCGGTGGCAGTTCCGGCCAACGTTGCATCAACGCACGATGCGCGTGCTGCATCTCTAATGCGGTTTGAATCGCACGCAAAGCATGATCAGGTTGGCGTTCTGGCACGTTGTATAAGGCCATCACGCTGTCGCCGATGAATTTATCGATGGTGCCTTCATGCGTTAAGACGACATCGGTCATGGCACTTAGGTGATCACTGAGCATCTGTACCAAAGTTTCAGGCGGAAGTACTTCCGAAGTCGCCGTGAAACCGCGAATATCAGAGAACAGCACGCTGACCACCACGCGTTCGCCCTTCAGCCAATCCCGATCGGGCGTGGCGAGCATACGGTTCATCACCTGCGGTCCTACCCGCCGCCCGAAGGCTTCGCGATACCGCTGGATTTGCAGGCCTTCGAAGATAGCTGTATCGATCTGGCTGGCAATGGCCCACAACAACCGCCGATCGACTCGCGTGAATTCCTCGCGACCCGTGCGATTGGCGACGCCCAACACGCCGATGACGTGTTCGTTCAAAATCAGCGGCAGACAGATCAACGAGCGGATCGGACCGATCAGTTGGTTGCGCACCGCCGGTTGGCCATGCAGTACCGCTTCACTGGCCGCCTCCTGCACCAGCTGATACTGCTCGACCAGGCCCAGCAGATCACGATTGGTAGCCGCCCGCAGCTCCAATTGATGGCCGCTGGTATCGTAGAGGAGAATGAAACCGGCTTCGGCAGGCACCACGTTGCACAACTCAACCAGCACGGCATCCAGCATCTCGTTAAATGGCAGGCCCTTGTCGCGGATGCGATCGACGGCATACAACGTTCGCAACTCCTGCCGCTCGAAGCGCAATTCCTGAATGGTGCGCAGATGTAACAACGCCGAATCCAGCTGAGCGGTGCCTGCCCTCAACAACGCCAATTCATCCGCATTGAATGGCCGCTCCACATTGCCCAGCAACAGCGCGCCCAACACCTGATCTTTCACCCGCAGCGGCGCACCCAGCCAATAGAGCTTACCGGCCGCGTCGGATGGCGCATCAGCCTGCACAGGCTGAATTGCCTGCAACGCGCACGCTGCCTGCGACAACCGAAACAACTCAGCATGATTGGCCGGAGTCAGCACACCAATTTGATCGACCAACGAGCGCATCTCAAGCTGTTGAGTATCGGGGTCGAACCAACTGAGCAACCCGACTTCTGCTTCCAAAGCTTGTGAAATGAGCGACACGGCGCCCGTCAACGCCGCCACATCGTCTTCGGCGTTGTCACAGGCCGTATCGATCATCAGCATGAGCTCGACTTGCTTCACCGACAAATTCAATTGATCCTCTACGGATTTGGGCGTTAAGGCAGACATGGCAGACCTTTGTGGTAATTTGTCGTGAGTATACACTGCCCGGCCCAAAAGGCAAATTGGCTAACACAGAACTCCCCGTGTCGCGTCCGGCACAGGGAGTCTCTTTGGTGCGTGAATGACTGGGTGACAGTGAACTTGTCAAAGAGACGATAAGTTTCCCGGCAACAACTTGCGCCTGCAGAAACGCAATGAGATTAATGGTTCTCGTCTGCCCGCTTGAGTTCTCTCTGCCCAGTGATGGCGCCACGGCTTGAGGTAGTCAACACCAGTCATCACGTGCGTGTAATATAACCTTTATTTGAATTCGTGAGATTGAGAGAGGGTTGTCAAAGCGTTGGCCTTTTATTTGGAAGAAGCCTCGGTACGCAACGGCTGAAAACCGCGTCCCAATACTTCTGGTTCTCCTCAGATTGGTGGGAGAGATGAGCAAGTTTGATTGATTATGTGTTATCCTCGAGCACTCAGGAGGTAACGGATGAAGACGCCTTTGTTGCTGAGTGCACCGACCCGAGTCATCCGCGATGCGGC
>PMCF01000341.1:81910-91614 GCA_003154115.1 Anaerolineae bacterium | reverse complement strand
CGAGCCGACCAACTGAGATTAGCCACTCCCGTTTGTTTTCGATTCCCATATCGAAGTTCACAGCCCGGGCCGTTTGCCCAACAGCGTGACGCTCGACAACATGAAAACGGGCTTCAGCGCGCCACGCAACCGGCTGATTGCGCAGTTGTTATCTAACCTTGGTTATTTGAGCAGCTTTGGCACGGGTATACCACGCATGATTCGATTAATGAAAGAACACACCGGGATTGAGCCTGAGTTCACTGCCAGTGAAGCAGTATTTACAGTGAAGCTCTTCGCCGCTGCAACTTAACCGTGCTCGTCAGTGCTATTGCTTCGCAACAACCTGCATTCATCAAATGACGCCACGTCTTCTCATCGCCCCCGCCGCTTCCGGCAAGACGCAATATGCCATCGATCGCCTGCGTGCGATCAAGGCGAGCGATCCCTTCGCGCCGATCACGGTCATTCTGCCTAATCAAATTCAACTGGCGGAGTTTCGCCGTTGCCTCGCGCAGGCCGGTGGTGAGATCGGCGTGGAACTGCTGACGTTCCACTTGCTCTACGCCGAGCTGCTGACGCGTGTTGATCAGCGCCGTGCCCGCCTCACCGATCCACTGCAAATTCACTTGCTGCGCCAGATCGTCGCTGAGCTGTGCGACGCGGGCCGCCTGCTCTATTTCGTTGCCCTGCGCGGCAAGCCCGGCTTCATCGCCATCTTGCGCGACACGCTCGAAGAGCTCAAACGTGCGCGTATTTTTCCCAACGTGTTTCTATCCACCGTGCTGGGTCTTGGTCCCCGTCTGGAAGAACTCGCGGCGATCTATGCCACTTATCAAGACTGGTTGCAGCGCGAAGACTGGGCCGACGCGGAAGGGCAAGGCTGGCTGGCTGCGCTGGCACTTGAAGAACACCCGGCGCTTGGCAGCGATATCCGTTTGCTCATCGTCAACGGCTTCGACGAATTCAACCCGACGCAGTTGGGCGTGCTGACCCTCCTTGCCCAGCGCACGCAGGAAACACTTATCACCCTCACTGGTGATCTCGATCGCACGCGTCTCGCGCACCGCCGCTTTGCCCGCGCCCGGCAAGCCATCGTCGATCAACTCCACGTCACGCCAGAAGCACTACCCACCGACCGTCATTGCGAGGAGCGCATCCTGAGCGGAGTGGAGCAAAGCGAAACGGAGTCGAAGGCGACGCGACGAAGCAATCTTTCCCCGACTGACCCTGAGATTGCTTCGCACGCCCTGTCCGCGCAGGGCGCGGGGGCGCGCTTGGCGACTGCGCTCGCAATGACGCACGTAGAGGAATTGAACCTGCTCGAAGAGCGTCTCTTTGAGAATCAGCAATCAAAAATCAACAATCAGCAATCTATTGAATTCATTGAGGCCCAGAACCGCTCCGAAGAATCTCGCGCCGCCCTGCGTTGGATCAAACAGCGCCTCGTCCACGATGGCCTGCCTCTCAACGAAGTGGCGATCCTCGCGCGCAGCCTCGAAGCGTATCGACCGTTCTTGATCGAAGTCGCCGCCGAGTTTGGCATGCCGCTGCACCTCGTCGGCGGCACGCCGCTGATCGATAATCCGGCCATCGCCGCGCTGCTGTCACTGTTATCACTGCCCGTACTCGATTGGCCGCGCCGCCAACTCCTCGAAGCCTGGCGCAATCCGTATTTTGCGTGGCCCGCGCTAGGCATCACCGCGCCCGATACGGCCACGCTGGATCACATCTCGCGCCTGGGCCGCGTCATCGGCGGAGGCGATCAGTGGCGTGAAGCGTTTCAGATGTTAACGCAAACGCAAGCCAACGCGGCAACTGACGACGAAGATCAAGCCGCGTCTGTCGTCCCCGCCGATGCTGCGGCGCTGTTGAAACGCAAATTCGAAGCTTTTGTTGACGCACTCACTCCTCCAACACAAGCCACGCTCCATGACTATGCCGCGTTCGTCGAAGACCTGATCGGCGATCCTGAGACAGATGCCGAAGGGGTGGGACTGGTCGCGCAGCTGCGGCAAAACCCTCACACGTTCGATCGCGATTTTGCAGCCCTGCAAGCCTTCAAAGACGCGCTGCGCGGATTGGTACTGAGCGACGCGACTATCGGCGACGCTGCGCCGATCGACTATCGCGCGTTCGTCAGTGAGCTGCGTGGCGCAGTCGAAGCCATGGCATATTCACCGAACAGTGGCGCAGGCATTTTCACGGCCTCCGTACTCGACGCGCGCGGCTTGTCATTTCGTGCGGTCGCGCTGCTGGGCCTAGCGGAGGGAGAATTTCCGCAAGCCGAGCGTGAAGGTGTGTTGCTGCGGGAAACCGATCGGGCGGTGCTGCGCGAGCGGGGCCTATCGATCGAGCCGCAGCTGCGCGGCGACGAGGTCACATTCTTTTATCAGGCCGTCACCCGCGCTTCCGATCGGCTGTTGCTATGCCGCCCGTACCTCGCACCCGACGGTCAACCGTGGGAACCCTCGCCGTACTGGGCACAAGTCGCGCAGTTGATCGATCAACCGATCGTGCGCAAGGTGCGCCCCGAAGATACACTCGATCCCGCCGCAGCCGCCTCGCCGATCGAGTTTGTGCAAGCCGCGCGCCAATTCGACAATCACGTGCAGCGCAGCGTCGAAGTCTTGCGAGCGCGCTTAGCCGATGTGGCAGCGAGTGAACACGAAGGCGAACTGCCGCAACTCGCGCCGCGGTTGCAACAACGCTATTCACCCGCCCATGGCTGGAGCGCGAGCCGTCTGGAGATGTACGGCACATGCCCGTTTGCGTTCTACATCGCGCACGCGCTGGAATTGGAACCGCGCACGCCGCCGGAAGAAGGTTACGACGCGCGCATCCTCGGTTCGATGCTGCACAAGATTCTGGAAGAAGTCTATCAGCACGACGATCCGGCAGCGACGCTGTCTTCGGTCGCACAGCGCGTGTTTGCGACTGCTCCGATCGATTACGGCTTCCGGCCGAGCGCCCTGTGGGATGCACAGCAACGCGAATTAGAGGAAGCCCTGCGTGAAACGATCGCAGCGCTGGCTGAGGCCTCCGCCAGTTACACACCGCGTTACTTCGAGCAGAAATTCGGGATGGGGAAGCCGTCGTTGATCGTGCGATCGGACGAAGGCGCAGAGATCCGCCTGCACGGCTATATCGATCGGTTGGATGTCGATCAACACGGGCACTTGCGCGTGATCGATTACAAGGCCAGCGGATCGCCGATCAGCGCCAAAGATGTGGACAAAGGAAAACGCCTGCAATTACCGTTGTATGCGCTGGCCGCGCACGATGCCCTGCACCTGGGTGAAGTGGCCTCGGGCTTCTACTGGCATATTTTGCAGGGCAAGGCCAGCAGCTTCAAGCTGGAGAAATATCCAGACGGACTCGATGCCGCCTTCGATCGCGTGAAGCAACACGTCATCGATCACGTGCAGCGCATTCGCGCCGGGCAGTTTCAGCCTATACCGCCCGACGGCGGTTGTCCTACTTACTGTCCGGCCATTGCGTTCTGCTGGCGCTATACGCCGAAACAGTATTGAGGTAGAATGATCGAAGAATGCAAATCGAAGGGAGCCTGCATGATGAGCCAGGCAACACTCGCCGTTTCAGAACGTATCGCCCAGCATTTAGCCAACCTGCCGGTGGAAGGCGACACCGATCACAAATTGCGCGCCCTGCTCGAAGCGGAATATCGCCGCCGCCTGTCACGCTACAGCCTGACTGATCGGTTACTGCGTGAAAAATATGGCCTGTCGTTTGAAGAATTCGAGCGGCAAAAGATTACGGCGCAGCGCAACTACTCGTGGGAAGTTGAATCAGATGCAGTCGAATGGGACCTGGCGATCAGCGGCATCCAATCCACGCAGCGCCGTTTGATCGAACTCAGCGAGTAGACAGCGATGACGCTGGCAGACTTTTTGGACCAGATCGCTGAAGCGGAGCGCCGTTTCTGGTTTATCACGCGCATCAGCGAGATGGATGAAACCGAACGCGCCATCAAAGTTCGCTTTGAGATGCTGGGGAATTTCGTCATTCAAGCGTTCTTGAGCGAAGCCACCGGTCGTATCAACTTTGCTCTCATCCACAGCCAGCAGCGCCTCTTTGGCTATGACTACGAACACGGCCAGTGGCATCGTCACCCTTATGCGGCGGCTGAACAACATGTGCCCGTGCTCGAAGGGTTAGCGCCCCATCCGCTTATTCAATTCCTCGCCGAAGTCGAGACGATTTTGGTGGAAAACGATCTGATCTGATCCACCCATCTCCGGCCGGGCAGTTTCAACCGTTGCCGCCCGAAGGCGGGTGTCCTACTTACTGTCCGGCCATTGCGTTCTGCTGGCGCTACACGCGGCCAGCTTACTGATGTACAATTATTGTGACGGTAGCGGGAGGTCAATGATGCTCGAAGAAACCACACTCACGACAATTCGCAACCTGGTCGCACGGCTGACGCCGGCTGAACGGTTGGAGTTGATCCGAACCATTGTCGATTCAGCGCCCATTCAATCTGGTCAGACCCACACGCCCACAGAAGATGTCTGGCGCACCCAGTTAGCAGATGAGGCCGCTTACTGGTACGCCCGTTCAGCCGCCGAACGCGTGCCCTATGCCGGTCAGTATGTGGCCGTCTTCAAACACACCGTCGTCGATCACGATCTAGATCGACGTGCGCTCTATGTGCGCGTGCGCCAATGCTGGCCTGATTCACCGGTATTGCTGATTGAGGCCACTACTCAACAACCGCCAGAGTTTACAGTGCTGAGTCCGCTTCGTGAGCGAGTCAAACCATGACTGCCCCTTACGATCAAACGTATTCGCCGCCACTGCCTGCCGTCGAGGTAATGTTACGCTTGCCCGAAGGCGATCGTGTTGGGCCGCTGCACGCCATTATCGATACCGGCGCTGACGCCACGATCGTTCCGATTTCGGCCCTGACCCGGCTATCCCTGCGGCCATTTCAGAGTGGATTTTTGCGCAGCGCCTGGGGGGAACGGCGCTCGATCGACTTGTATCTACTCGACATTCAAGTTGCCGATCTGACCTTGCCCGGTGTCGAGGTCATCGGCGACGAGGTCGGTGACGAGTTGATCCTGGGCCGCAACGTGCTTAACAAGCTGATCCTACTCCTCGACGGGCCGGCCCTCATCACGACGGTTTCAAGCCACTAAATCAACATCCATATTACTTTGCCTGTGGCCGCTAACTCTATCCTCACGCAATTCAAATTCACGCCCGATCAGAAGAAAGCGGCGACCAGCAGCCAGCACGCCATCGCCGTGACGGCCGGCGCCGGTTCCGGCAAAACGCGCGTGCTCGTCGGACGTTACCTGCATCTGCTGGAACAAGGCCATCCGCTGCGCTCGCTCGTCGCCATCACCTTCACCGACAAAGCCGCGCGTGAAATGCGCACGCGCATCCGCACCGAGATTCAACACCGCTTGACGCTCCCTGCCCGCGTCCTCGCGGACGCCGAGCCAATATGGCAAACCGCCTTCACCGAACTCGACGCGGCGCGCATCGGCACCATTCACAGCTTGTGCGCCGAGATTCTGCGCGCGCACCCCGTCGAAGCCGCGCTCGATCCGAACTTCGTCGTGTTGGAAGAAGGCCAAGCGGCGGCGTGGCAGGCGCAAGCGATCGAAGCCGCGCTGGCCTGGGCCACCGCCCGATCGGATACCGCGCCCCTCATCGGCCTGTTTACGGAAAGCGGGCTGCGCGCGATTCTCGAAGCGCTGATCGATAAACGGCTCGATGTTGCCGCCGCGTGGCAAGCGACAGCGCAAGCCGAAGCGATCGTAACGCAGTGGCTGGATGAGCGACTTGAAGCATTGCCGTGGCGCGACGCGCTGGACACCTTGTCGGAAGTCCGATCGCGCAAGACTGATGACAAACTGGAGATCGCGCGCCGGGCCGTGCTCGATCGCTGGCAAGCCATCACGGCGGCGCGTGCCACCACCGCTTGGGACGCGCTATTCAGCGGTCTCGCTCAATTGCGCGCGGCCACCTCGACACAGGGACAAAAGGGCAACTGGGACGAACATGATCTCACCTCGGCGCGCGAAGCAATGAAAGCGCTGCGTGATTATTACGATGCTGAACTCGCACCGCTGATCGGCAAAGAGGGCACATTAAGCTGGTCGCTCGATCAACGCCTGGCCGCCGCCCTGCCCGCGCTGCAACTTATTCACGAACGCGCCCTGGCGGAATATCAACACCTGAAAGACGAACAGCAAGCGCTCGACTTCGACGATCTGGAAGGCCGCGCCGCGCAGCTGCTCACGACACAGCCCGCCGTGCGCCAACGCTGGCAGCAAGACGTGCAGGCCGTGCTCGTCGACGAATTTCAAGACACCAATGCGCGCCAGCGGGATATGGTGTATGCGTTGACGGGCTTTCACACCCCACACGATCCGTCATTGCGAGGAGCGCCTCCAGAGCGGAGCGCCGCGCAGTCGAAGGACAGCGACGAAGCAATCTCGCCCCTCGAACACGGGATTGCTTCGCATCCTTCGACTGCGCGGCGAGAAGAAGCCACTCCGCTCGGGATGCTCGCAATGACGACCGCCAAAACAGGTGAGCTTTTTATCGTCGGCGATGCAAAGCAGAGCGTGTATCGCTTCCGCGGCGCGGATGTCACCGTCTTCCGGCAGGTTCAATCGGATATTCAAGCAGCCGACGGTCTTACGGTCGATCTCGATCTCACCTTTCGCGCGCATCAAGCCTTAGTGCAGAACCTTAACGATTTGCTGCGGCCTGTACTGGGCGAAGCGAGCGATCCGGCGCGACCCTACGAAGTGCCCTTTGCCGAACTGCGCGCCCAGCGCAAAAAGCCTGAAAAAACAGCCTTGCGCGCGCCCTACGCCGAATTTCACATCGGAGTGGGTGAGAACGCCGCGAGCGGTCGTGAAGCCGCCGCAGCCGCCTTGGCCGATCGCTTGCACGTACTGCACCGCGAAGAAGACATCGCGTGGAGTGACATCGCTTTGTTGTTTCGCGCCTCGAGTGCCTTTGGCATATACGAA
The DNA here is from genome assembly GCA_003154115.1 of Anaerolineae bacterium. Lineage (GTDB taxonomy): Bacteria > Chloroflexota > Anaerolineae > Fen-1058 > Fen-1058 > Fen-1058. The sequence goes on along the minus strand of PMCF01000341.1, from coordinate 84,619 downwards.
GACGCACTGGAACGCGCGGGCATTCCATTCATCACCGTGGCCGGCCGCGGCTTTTACGCTCGACCGGAGATTCGGGATGTGCTCAACGCGCTGGCGGCCATCCACGACCCGACCGACGATCTGGCCCTCGCCGGACTATTGCGCTCACCCGCCATCGGATTGAGCGACGCCGATCTGTATCGCCTGCGTTTTACCGATGATAATCAGCCGCGTTCGTTGTGGGAGACGCTCAAGACCCTTGAGGTCTCGCGAAGCACCCCGCAACGCAGTGAAGTGGGTGAAGACCTCAAGGGTCTCATCGCCGAACTGCACGATCTCTCCGGTCGTGTCTCCGTCGCCGAAGTGCTGAAGCGCTTTCTCGATCTGACACACTATCGAGCGGTGTTGAGCGCCGCGCCCCAGGGTCATCGCCTGCGCCGCAACATCGATCAACTGCTGGCCGATGCGCACGCCAGTCGTTTGATCAGCCTGGGTGAATTTCTGGAGTATGTGCAGACTCTGGAAGATGTCGGCGTGCGCGCCGGTGAAGCGCCCGTGGACCCTTCGATAGGCTCAGGAGGCGGCGCGGTGCAGCTGATGACGGTCCATAAAGCGAAGGGACTGGAATTTCCCGTCGTCGTCATCGCCGACGCCGCACACGAAGCGCTCACCCGTTCGAGTGCCGTGCTGCTCGATGAGCGCCTCGGCCTACGGATCGATCTCACCAACGCGGCCGGCGCGCACCCGATCGCGTATCGTCTGGCCAGATTAATCGAACAGGCAAAAGACGACGCCGAAGACAAACGCCTGCTCTACGTCGCTGCCACGCGCGCCAAAGAAAAGTTGATCATCAGCGGCCACGCCAAACTCAACGCCAAAGGCACGCTGGCCTTGCGCGGCTGGCTGGGTCGATTGGGCGAAGTGAGCGGACTGGATGCGATCATGATCGAGCACGAACTCACTGCGCCACTTACGGTGGAACTCAACCGATCGATCGGATGTATGCTTTATCCCGTGGCCGAAATTGAAGCAGCGCCAGCCCCTGTCGTCGATCGGCCGGCGGTCAACGTCGCCACGCCTGATCTCGCTCGACCGCTTCCGCCCGTCAATCATCAATCAGAAATCTTCACTCAACAATCCAGGGTGTGGCGCGTCGTGCCGCAGGTCAAGCGTCCCATCGGCCCGGCGTGGGTCGTGGGCAAGTTGACGCACGAGGCGCTGCGCCGTTGGCGCTTTCCCGACGCAGACAACTTCGATGTGTTCCTGTGGCCGTTCGCGCTGGAAGCGGGTTTGACGGATCAGGTCGAGATACAAGCGACGATTAACGAAGTGCGCCGCTTGCTCAGCCGCTTTCAGGCGCATCCGTTGTGCGCGGAGATCGAACAGTCCGATCGGTGGCACGAAGTCCCCTACACCCTGCCCGGCGACACCGGCGTGATCGATCTGCTCTATCGAGCGGGTGCGGCTTGGACGATCGTGGACTTCAAGACCGACGAAGTGCGCTCAATCGCGGAGATGCGCGAGACGATCGAGCGGGAGCAATACGCCGGACAAGTGCAGCGCTACATTGACGCGATCACATCGCAGATCGGCCAACGTCCACATGGGCGATTGATCTTTCTGCGCGTGGCAAATATGATTCAGGTGGAGGAACTATGATTGACAATCAGCAGCAAGTGAAAGAGCTCCTGCGGCAAATGAAAGAACAATTACCCATTCCTGCGCTGGCGACAGATGGGATGGTGCGCTCCATGAAGCGCCAGCTGCCAGAGTTGAAGCGCCAGCGCCAACTCTCAATCAAGTCCGTGTTATACATAGGCGATGAAGGCGGCATCATGTGTGACATTACGCCTGACGGATCAGCCAACGTCGTCCTATGCTCACTGACCCATGTCGAGATTCCCAACGATCATCCGCTGGCTGCTGAAATCCAAGCCTATCAACAGGCCCGAACACAAAAGTTAGCAGCCCTGGGCGCCGATAAGCCCCGACGGTTCACGCTCAGACCGCGTTGAACCCACTGTGTCCTTTTTTGATGGGCGGTTGATTCAGGTCTATACTCCCCGCACTTCTCCACCGGGTGAAAAGGCTGCAATCTCTGGCGAGGGATGGACGGTAACAACGTGGCCTGTTTGTTGTTGGGCGCTACCACAATGTCATAGTTCTATGGGGTTATCATCTCGATGTACTTCTTTGACAATCGTCGGCATCATGTCCCGCACATTCATGTCAAGTACCAGGAACAGGAAGCCGTGATGGCTATTCCGAGCGGCGACATCCTGGAGGGTTCGCTCAAGCCCAATAAACTTAAACTGGTTCAAGCCTGGATTGAGATTCATCAAGACGATCTTTTGGCAGATTGGGAACTCGCCAGCGCGGGCGAATCCGTCTTTAAGATTGACCCGCTCAAATAAGGGAGGCGCCATGAATCCTAGAGTCAAAGCCGTCAAACCCAATCCGGATTACACGATCACCCTACTATTCACGAATGGCGAAGTCAAGTCCTTTGACGTGAGTCCCTACCTGGACAAAGGTATTTTCCGGGAATTGAAAGACTTGCGCAGCTTCAATTCGGTCAAGCCCTGCCTGGGCAGCGTTCAATGGCAGAACGGCCAAGACTTTTGTCCTGACACACTCTATGTGGACAGTGTGCCCGTTTCAGCGTTTGAAGGAAGGCTCATGCCAGAGCGACAATCGGCCTAACTGTAAGGGCTCAGGACATCGCTTACA
>PMCF01000341.1:34878-81896 GCA_003154115.1 Anaerolineae bacterium | reverse complement strand
AGCGATGTCCTGAGCCTTGACACCTAACCTCTTGGAATCTGTATGAGCCAAAATACCTGTAAATTTTGCGAGGGAAAGATGGAATACTGAGAGACCTGGTACACTTTCGGTATAAAGGCCATACGATTTACGTGGAACATGTTCCGGTCTGAATCTGTAATCATTGTGGAGAAGAATATTTTGAGGCCACGGTCTATAAGCATTTGGAGGCCATTGCGCGTCAAAAAGAACGGATCCAGCGGGAGATTTCGTTTCCGTTCGCGGCCTTTGAGATGGTGGCGGCCTAACGAATCGCCGAAGGATCCCTAAAGGTTTTGCCGAAGCCAGTGCCGTAAATAACAGATTCGTGCGCGGGGTGATGGCTGCCCCTCGCACAATCTTCTGGCGTTGACGCCGGGTGGGAGAGCGTCTATACTATGCGGCAGGTGCCCAGTAGTGTGCGTTGCGAGTCCGTTTTGACAGTGCATTGCGAGGTGTGATATGAAAAATGGTGACTCTAAGCCTGTTCCCAATACAATTCTTAAGTCGATCCGAGTCCAAAACTATCGTAGCTTGCGCGATGTTACATTGTATTTTCGGCCATTGACGATCATTGTTGGGCCAAACGCAAGCGGAAAATCAAATTGCTTGGCGGCGCTTTGGCTGCTTGGGAGGATGATGTCTGCGCCAGAGCTGCCATCGCGCACCTATATAAAAGATAACCTATGGATCGATGGCGCCAAGGAGATTAGTTTCGATGTAGACCTTGAATGCGCGGGAAAGGCGGCCCATTACTCATTATCCATTGCGCCCACCCGCAGAAAAACCCCTGTTAAGAAAGAGTCTCTCTCGATTGCTGGAACCGAAGTTATTTCGGTGAATAACGGCAAGGGGTTTGTCTGTAACGAAGACGGTTCTGAATCCATTCCTTATCAAGGGGTACAGCTCGCTTTGAAATCAGCCGGTTCGTATGGTGATCGGCCCATTACCAATGCCGTGGCCCAGTTTATACAGGATTGGGAGTTTTATGATGTTGATCCGTCCTTCATCCGAGGCGAAATGAGTCGCTTGCAATTCGATAGCTTGGAGCAATCGGGACGATTAGATAGAAGGGGCCTGGCGCTCTCTCCTTTCCTGTCCCATTGGGCCGCGCGTGATCCAGCTGTTCTTCGATCGATCAATGAAGGGATGCGGGTCTGTGGTGGAACGGAATTAGAGATTTCTGGCGGGCGCAACAAAAAATTACACCTGGAAGAAGGCCTGTCAAAAACGCTGCCGCTCGATCATGCTTCAGACGGGACCTTGCGGCTGCTGTTTTACAACGCGCTGTCGTATCAGCCTAACCTGCCTTCGCTCATTGGCATTGAGGAGCCTGAACGCAATCTGCACCCGGCGGCGCTGGTTCAACTGGGGCAGCTGCTCGAGCAGTTAGCGCGGAAAACTCAAGTCATTATCACCACGCACAGCTCACAACTCGTCGATTGCTTTAGCGTCGACAACCTGTCAAAAGATTTGGCCGTCATCTTGTTGCGCAAACAAGCGGCGCAGGGAACTGAAGCGCTATCCGTCGATAAAATCCGATCTGAGCGTGAAGCCCTCCAAGACTGGATGAATGATTTTGGCATTGGCAACGCCATTTTCCACAGCCAATTGCTGCAAGATTTGGTGGGGAGTTAGACATGCCGAGCGTACGCATTTGGGCGCTAGAGTCTGACTACGATCAACTTGCTGCGCAATGCTTGGCGGAAAAGCTAGTCGCTTATTCTGGACATACTGTGACAGTCTACTCGGCCGGTAGATCGGCTCTTTCAAAAATCGGTAAGAATCCCGATGATTTGCGAAGAGCGGTTGCGAGTTACTTGAAACAGGATGCGTGTGTGATTTTTGTGCTTGACGCGGACAGCCCTGCATCACAGGCAGAGCATGCGCGCCAGCGTCATTCTTGGCTGAACAGAGTTAAACAGATCTGTCAGTACGAAGAGTTTGCGGGCCGCGTGTTTCTGGTTGAAGCTAAACAAGAAATCGAAGCTTGGTTGTTGGTGGATTGCTTGGGAATTACCTGCTATTTTGCGCGCGATCGTTACCCGGCTGATGGTCGTTCCAAGTTAAAAAAAGACGCCAGATTTGTGAAACTGATCCACAAGCATCAAGCGGGTGATACCGAATTGATTGTGGAGGCCTTGCCAGGCGGAAAGGGGCCAAAAGAAGCGTTGATAAAATTCTCTCAGGAAATCTTGCGGACCCTAAATCCCAATCTGAAGCCAGCCGATGTAGATAAAAAGTGTTACAGCGAAAAATTGTCTCCTGAGGTTGCACGCCATATTGAGATTAGCGCGACCACCGTCAAGCGCAATCGATCGCTTCAAAAGCTGGGAGATACCATTGTGAAGTGCGCAAGTACGGTTTAGAAGTGAGCGACTGTGTAAACTTTTTGGTGCTGTGTGATCTTAACCCGGTGGTAGGCACAAGCTGCCACCCACCTCACCCCATAACCCCGCGGCCTGTTGTATAATCCGCGCATGCCCGAAGTCGATCTTCACGCCGCCCTGCAGCAGCATTTCAACTTCATGGCCTTTCGCCCCGGCCAGCAAGCGGCCATCGAACACGTTCTCGCCCGGCGGGATACGCTCGTCGTGATGCCCACCGGCGCGGGCAAGTCGTTAATCTACCAGTTGGCTGCCTTGATGCTGCCCGGCACCGCGCTGGTGTTCTCGCCGCTGATCGCGCTGATGAAAGATCAGATCGATGCGCTCACGCGGCGCGGCATCGCTGCTACTTTCATCAACTCCTCGATCGACACCGCCGAGCAAGCTCGCCGCATCCGAGCGTTGAGCAACGGCGACTACAGGCTGGTCCTCATCGCGCCCGAACGGCTGCGCCAACAATCTTTTCGCGCCGCGTTAAAACAAGTGCCGATCAGTTTGCTCGCCGTCGACGAAGCGCACTGCCTGTCACAATGGGGGCACGATTTTCGCCCCGATTATTTGCACATCGCCGATGCGCGCGCGGATTTCAAGGCGCGCGCAGGTTTTGATGCGCCCGTCACCCTCGCACTTACGGCGACGGCCACGCCGCGCGTGCAGGATGACATCACTCGCCTGCTGGGCCTGGCCCACACCGAGCGCATCGTCACCGGGTTCAATCGGCCCAATTTCACCTTTGAAGTTTTCTCCGCACCCGATGTGCCCGCTAAGCTCAAACTTGTGCGCGAGTTCCTATCGGGTATAGATGGGGCCGGGATAATTTACACGGGCACGCGCCGCGATGCGGAAGAAGTCGCCGACTTCGTGCGCGAGGTGATCGGCAGTGAGGCGCAGCACTATCACGGCACACTCGAGGCCGACACGCGCACCCGCGTGCAAGACGCCTTTATGGCCGGCGACCTGCCGATCGTGGTGGCCACCAATGCGTTCGGCATGGGCATCGATCGGCCCGATGTGCGCTTCGTGCTGCACTACACGCTGCCCGCCTCGCTCGAACAATATTATCAGGAAGCCGGCCGCGCCGGGCGTGATGGTCTGCCGGCGCGCGCCGCCATGATCTATTCGCCCAAAGACACTGCGCTGCACGAATACTTCATCGACAACGATTCGCCCAGCGCCGATGAATTGCGTGCGGTGCATTCGTTCGTGCGCGGGCAGCCACTCGGCCTATCGTTCTTCGATCTCGAACGCGCCTTGGGCTTGCCGCAAGTCAAGGCCCGCGTGGCGATCGAACAGCTGGAAGCGGCCCGATCGATCCGGCGCGCCCCTGACGAATCATTCGGCCTGCTGCAGCTCGAGGCGCTGACGTTGACCGAAGCCACGGTGCAGGCGATCGCGGCGCAGGTGGCCGCTCGCCGTGACGCCAAACGCCGGCAGTTGCAAGCGATGATCGATTACGCCACGACCAACGCCTGCCGCCGCCGCATCATTCTCGATCACTTCGGCGACAGCGCTCCGTCCGACGCGCCGCTGTGCTGCGATAACTGCCTGACGCGCGCGGACATCGCGCAGACCGAAACCCGATCGGCTTCGACGCAGGCCGAACGCGCCGCGTTGATTGTGCTCGACACGCTTGTGCATCTCAACTGGGACGTGGGCAAAAGCACGCTCGCACAGATTCTTAAAGGCTCGGCCGCGCAGAAGATGACGCGCGTCGGCTATGACAAGGTTCGCAACTACGGCAAATTTGAGGCGCTCAAACGGCGCGAAATCGAAGCGTTGATCGATCAGCTGTATGAGGCCGGTTACTTGAAGCAAATCGGCGGCGAATTTCCAACGCTCAAGCTCACGCCGCGCGGTGAAGCGGCGTTGAAAGCGCGCGCGGCCATCAACGTTCAACTGCGGCCCGTGCAGGCGAGTGACGTACAACGCGTCAAGGCTCAGAAAGCAGCCGGCGGCACCATCGCGTTGACGGGGCAGCTGTTGGCGCAAGGCCGCACTCCTGATCAGATCGCCGCCGAACGCGGCCTGGCTGCCAGCACGATCTACTCGCATCTCGCGCAGCTGATCGCACAGGGGCAAGCCCACGTCGATGCGGTCGTGCCGCAGGAGGTGCAACATCAAATTCGCGCCGCGATTGATAAAGTCGGATCTGTGGGTTATCTCGCGCCGATTAAGGCCCTGTTGCCGGAAGAGTTCGATTACAGCATCATTCGTTGCGTAGTTGAAGCGTGGAAGATTGAGCGGGCACCATCGTACACGGAGCTAGTGCTACCAGCGGATGCATCCCAACTTGTGCCCGCCGCCTTTAACGATTTACCGCTTGAGCCACTCCGACGTTGGCGTCATCAACAAGCTGCCGCACTAAACCAGCCCGATTGGGTTTTGTTTGGAGATGGCGCACTTCGGCAGTTGGCGCAGAAACGACCACGCACCAAAGCTGAGTTACGTAGCGTCTCGGGGTTAAGCACAGAAGTTATCGAGAAATACGGTGATGATTTGATCGCTGTTATCAATGCTGTCACTTCCACGGAAGCAATTGACGCGATCCTCGAATGTGTGCGGGCACTCCCTGGCGAACTTCCACGCAGTGGTGTAGCAAAATTGCTGGTCGGATCAACGTCTCAACGTGTTGAAAAATTCGCATCACATCCGCTATACGATCGACTTTCCAATCGTAATCGTTCAGATGTCACGCTGCAGGTCGATGTCCTGCTCGAGATGGGATACTTGCAACAAGATAAATCTGGGCATCTTATTCTGACAGATACCCAAGCCAAGTTGGCCGCTCCGGCAGGAAAAGCATCTCCTACCGACCTATTTGAGCGCCTGCGGGCGTGGCGACTCAAGCAGGCTCAAGTCGCCGGTGTTCCAGCCTTCGTGGTATTCTCAGATGAAACACTGCGCGAGATTGCAGCTGTCCAACCCCGATCGTTTCAAGATTTAGCAGCAATTCGTGGAGTCGGCCAAGTCAAAATGGACAGGTATGGAATGGATGTTGTCTCGCTGGTTGTCGAAGCGACACAGTCAAACGCTGTTCATGGAGATCAGCCGCACGGACGTAGCGCGGAGAGCGAGGACGATCCTGTAACCGACTTCCTTTCCCGCCCGCACCCACGCCCGCTCAACGGCCCGTGGCTGGCCGGCTGGGCGCTCGATTTTCATTCGCGCTATGATGGCGATGTCGCCAGCCGCAGCACGGTGGGCGAACTCGTGTTCCGCTACAAATATGGCAACGAGCGTCAACTCGCGCCGGACCTGGCCGGACGCTGGGCTGAGCTGTTAGCCGCCCATCCCGAATTGCCGCAGTTCGACGCGGTGATTCCAGTGCCGCCTTCAACGCGCCGCAACTTTGATCCTGTCTCGAATTTAGCGCAAGCGTTGGCCGTTCAATTGAATGTGCCGCTGCTGGCAAATGTGCTGATCAAAACGCGCGCCACCCGACCACAGAAAGAAATGAAGTCGCTGGCGCAGAAACGGGCCAATGTCGCCGGTGCATTTGCATTGAAGGGTGAGGTGCGCGGCCAGCAAGTCATCTTGCTCGATGATCTGTACGATTCCGGCGCAACGCTGGAAGAAGCGGCCAAAGTGTTGTCGCGCGGCGGCGTAGGCGGTATTGTGGTGTTGACGTTGACGAAGACGATTCATAGTGATGCGTGATGCGTATTGCGGGGTGCGTGATGCGTAACGAGTGACGAGTGATGAGTCAATGTCATTAAGTTAGCGAATCGGTCACGTCATTCCCGCGTGTTTCTGGCGGGAATCCAGCCGTCCAGTCCGTGTGAGTGGCCGATAGTCCCTCTGGATGCCCGATGGAAGCGTTCGGGCATGACGTTACACCAATCTCAGGTAAATGACATTGAGTAACGAGTGACAAGTGAGGCGGAATGTCTGGTGCACATTGGTTGGCTTTAACGACAGTGTCGGGTGTGGGCGGGGTAACGGCCCGCAAATTGATCGAACGGTTCGGCGATGTGGAGTCGATCTTTGCGGCGTCGGTGGCAGAGTTGAGCGAGATTCCGCGCGTGACCACGCTCATGGCGCAGCAGATTCTGGCTGCACCAATCGATCAACTGGAGAACGAACTGCTCTCGTTGAGCGACGAAGGCATCGATTTGCTGACGTGGGATGACGTTCGTTTTCCAACTCGCGTGCGCCCCCTGCCCGATGCGCCGATGGTGCTGTTCATGCGCGGCGTGATAAAGCGCGCGGACGACCACGCGGTGGCGATTGTCGGCACACGCGAACCGTCCCAATCTGCGATCGAAGTGGCGACCACGATCGGGCGGGAGTTGGCTGCACGCGGTTTGACGATTGTCAGCGGTCTCGCCCTCGGCATCGACACGGCGGGGCATCGCGGCGCAATCGAGACCGGGCGCACCATCGCCGTGTTAGGTTCGGGCATTCGCTTCATCCATCCGAGAGAGAATGTCGAACTCGCCGAGGACATCAGCGGGTGTGGCGCGGTCCTATCGGAACTGCATCCCAACACGCCGCCTAAGGGACAGAATCTCATGGCGCGCGATCGCATCATCAGCGGACTGAGCCGCGCCGTGATCGTGATCGAAGCGGGCGAAAAGAGCGGCAGTCTCGATACCGCGGCAAAGGCCATCAAACAAGGCCGCTGGGTGTATGCCGTGCCGGGCAGCGCGGGCACCGATCAGCTCATTGCGGGCGGCGCACGTGTCATCCATCCCGCCGCGCTCGATTTTGACGCGCTCGCCGCCGAAGTCAGTCAGGCGGCGACACACCCGACGCCGCCCACGCCGCAGCAAGCTTCGCTGTGGTAAGCCAGCAATTCTCAATGTGTCATTCCGAGAAGCGCAGCGACGAGGAATCTCTGTATCAGACCGGCAACATAGCCTGCTGCGACCGAGATTCCTCGCCGCGCTCGGAATGACACCTGCCAAGTTGAGAATTGCTGGTGGTATTCTGCCGCAATCAACCATACATCAAGGCTATCTTCACCAAGCGAGGTTAATCATGGGTGTCACCATTCACTATCACGGCGGACTGGATGATCCTGCGCAGCTGGAAGCCGCTCTAGCGATGCTGCGCGCAGAATGTAAGCAACGCAATTGGCCGTACCGTGCGCACGATTTTAAGGCAAGCGGCACCTTTGAGACGTATTCCGTCCGTTCAGTGCCCGGCGATCTGCCCGGTGTGGATGACGGCGTGGTGGAAACGGACTATGTGGAATTGAACACGCGCTGGCGCGGCCTGATCATCGAACCGCATCCGGAGAGTGAACATCTGGTGCTAATGTTCGATCCGAGCAACGGGCGCTTGATGATGCTCATGGATGTGGCTGATGGTCACAGTCTGTCGTATCATCTGTTCATCAAGACGCAGTTCGCGCCAGTGGAAACGCACGTGGCCGTGTGCGAAGTGCTGCACCGACTACAAAGCGAGTTTGGCCGGAAGAATTTGCACATCAACGACGAGAGTGGTTACTTCGACAGCGGAGACCTTGAACCCCTGTTGAAAATGCGGAAGATCATCGAAGATGCCATCAACAACCCGGAGCTCGTCCTGCGCCTCACGCGCTGGGCCACAACCGGCGATCGGGTTGAGCCACCCGACGAAGAACAACTGGCCGGCCGGCTGAATTAAGGCGGGTTAGTCTGCAATATGGGAGTCGAGGCTTCAGCCGGAATCGTTGAGCGCGCTCAACGATTCCGGCTGAAGCCTCGACTCCGAATTTTGAAGCGCGGTCAGTATGATTTGAATGCCGGTGCACGCCCTAACAGGGTCGTTGCCCTTAACCCTTGCGTGTGAGTGGCTTTAACCCCAACACTTGTCTCAAATCCGACGTGATCAACAAGCGGAATTGTTCGGCCATGTATTCGGGCGATTGTGGCAGGTCGTGATCCAGCCACCAGATCAGCACGCCCAGCAGCGACCAGCTTAGCGAATTCGCCACGATTTCCAGCGGCACGATACTCTTCGCCGGATCGGGCTGCAAGACGGTCAGCCAGTTCAGCGTGATTTCCGCCATATAGTCGCGCACCCCGGCGATGAAGGCCGGCACCCCCTCGGCGCCCATCATCACCTGAAAAAAGCGCGCATGCTGGGCCACGTGATGAAACACCTGCACGATCGGGCGTTGTGGGCCGTCGACGATTAGCTGGGCATTCTCTTCTGTCGGACCGATGTCGGCCATTAACTCATCGATCGCATCATGCAGGCTCTTGACGAGCAGATCGTGTTTGTCCTGATAATGCAGGTAAAACGTGGCACGATTCAGCGTGGCCCGATCGGCGATGTCCTGCACCGTGATGGCATCGAAGCCCTTCTCCGCAATGAGCGACACCAGCGCATCGCGCAGCAGTTGACGGGTACGGACGACACGCGGATCGAGTTTCTTCAATTCTTTCGTCATGTTTAACCATTGCTTTCAGCGTCTTGACGCCGCCCGAATCGGGGTTATACTTATTTCAGTTTATCAACAAAGTGTCGATAAGTCAACAAACCGCCGATAAGTGCTCGGCGGTTCACTATGCTGGATAAGGGCTTGCCAAGAAATAAGTCCGCACTTTCGACGCTCCCGCCGGATTGCAAATCCGGCGATGGGGGCTGGATGTGACCATCCAGCCTGGAGCAATCTGCGGAGTTGTTCTTTGACGGCTTCTAAGAATAAGCAGATGAATGCAAAAAAAACCTCAATCGCGGTGGCACCCGCGCCCAGCGACGCACACCTGATCGACCTGCGTCGCGTGGTCAAGAATTATAAAACACCGGCGGGCGACTTTCCCGCATTGAAGGGTATCGACCTGCAAGTGGGGCGCGGCGAGTTCGTGGCCGTGTATGGCAAATCAGGCGCGGGCAAGTCGACGATGATTAACTTGATCACCGGCATCGATAATCCCACCTCGGGCGAGATCGTGATCGACAACACGGCGCTGCACAAGTTGAATGAAGATCAACGCTCGCGCTGGCGCGGCCGCAACCTGGGCATCGTCTTTCAGTTCTTTCAATTACTGCCCGCCCTCACCCTGATCGAGAACATCACATTGGCAATGGATTTCTGCAATACCTATCCGTTGCGCGAACGCAAAGCGCGGGCCTTACAGTTGCTCGAACGGGTGGGCATTGCCGAACACGCTTACAAAATTCCCTCGCGCATTTCCGGCGGGCAGCAGCAGCGTGTGGCCATCGCGCGCGCGCTGGCAAACGATCCGCCCGTGATTGTGGCCGATGAGCCAACGGGCAATCTCGATTCACGCACGGCGCACGAAATCTTCGATCTCTTTTCCGGGCTGGTCGATCAGGGCAAGACGCTGCTGGTGGTGACGCACGACAAAGAAATCGCTTCACGCGCCACGCGCGTCATCGAGATGGCCGACGGCCAGATCGTGACAGGGTAATTCTTCTGGTGTCATTGCGAGCCGCGCAGCGGCGAAGCAATCTCCTTCACTTAGCACTGAGATTGCTTCGTCGGCCTACAGCCTCCTCGCAATGACGGATATTAAGCTAAGGTCCTAAATTGGAAGTCAACACACGCTGGATCAAAATTCTCAAAGACCTGATGGGCCACAAGTCCCGCTCATTGCTGGTCGTGTTGTCGATCGCCGTGGGCGTGGCCACCGTCGGAATGATCAACAACGCCAAGAGCAAGATCGAACGCGATCTGTTCGGGCCTTACGCGGCAGGCAATCCAACATTGGTGCAGATCTATGTCTCGCCGTTCGATAAAGACCTCGTCAGTGCCGTGCAAGCCATGCCCGAAGTGGAAACCGCCGAAGCGCGCCGCACGTCGCTGGCGACCATCTACCCACCGAGCGGCCCTTCGCGCGACATCGCCCTCACCTCATTAGAAGACTTCAACAACATCAAGACCGATCAACTGCGCCCTGTAGAAGGCGCCAGTGTGCCGGGGACACGCGAAATTTTGCTGGAACGGCAATCGGCGCAGGGCATGGGCGTCAAAGTGGGCGATACGGTCACCATCGAGATCGACAATCAACGGCGGTATCCCGTCAAGGTCACGGGCATCCTGCACGACATTTACATCCGGGGGTTTTCGCTGGGTAAGCAGGCCACCGGTTACGTGTCGATGGACACGCTGCAATGGATGGGCCTGAGCCCGTACTACAATCGTCTCAACATCGTCACGACGGATAACAAAACCAATCGCGAGCATGTGCTGGCTGTGGCAGGCCTCGCGCGTGATCGCGTCATTCAGCCCGCTGGTTATACCGTGGGCCGCATCCAGATACCTGGCGTCGGTTCCGATCCGGGCCAGCACTGGGCGCAAAATCAGGTCAACGGTTTGCTGCTGGTGCTGCAAGTGATGGGCATCCTTGCCATCTTTCTGACGGGCGGGCTGGTCATCAACACCATCTCGGCCATTCTCAACCAGCAGATCAAACAAATCGGCATCATGCGTTCCATCGGCGCGCGGCGCAAGCAAATCATCGGCATGTACGTGCTCTATGTGTTTATCCTGAGTGTGCTGGGCTTGCTCATCGGGTTGCCGCTGGGCCTGCTGGGCGCGGCCTGGCTGGCGACGCTGGCCGGGAGTTTTCTGAATTTCACCGTAACCCAGATCGATCTACCGGCCGATGTGGCGTTGGTGCAAATCGCCGTGGGGCTGCTGATGCCGATCGGGGTGGCGCTGTATCCGATCGTTTCCGGCACGCGGATTTCGGTCTACAACGCGATCTATGAATACGGGCTTACATCAGAAGAGCGCCACGGCCCGATCGATCGGCTGCTCATCAAAATACGCCGTCTCAGCCCGCCGATCATGCTGTCGCTGCGCAATACGTTTCGCAACAAGGCGCGCCTGATCTTCACGCTGATCACACTGACGATGGCGGGCGCGATGTTCATCTCGGCCTTCAGCACACACATCTCGTTGACGAATCAGATCAACGAGCTCGTGCGCTATGTTGCCTTCGATGGATCGCTGAGCCTGCCACCGGGCACTAATCGCTACACCGCCGAACGGGAAGCGCTGCGCATTCCGGACGTAAGCGTCGCTGAAGCGTGGGCGCAAGGCAGCGGCATCGTCATGCAGTCGGGCGGGGTCGAAGGTGACGAAGTGGATATCATCGGCCTGCCGATCGATACGAAGACCATCGAGCCGCGTTTTCTGGCGGGACGCTGGCTGCAAGCGGGCGATACACGCCAGGTAGTCATCAACGACGACTTCCTCGAACGCGAACCAAATACCACCGTCGGCAGCGACATTAAATTGAAGGTGGGCGATGTTGAGCGCGCGTATGAAGTGGTCGGCATCGTGTCCAAGCATCTCTCTGGCCCGCGCGTCTACATGGATTACGACACGTTCGGGAAGCTGACCGGGCGGCAGAATCAAGCCGATGTGATCCGCGTGCGCGCCAGCGCCGACAAGATCAGCAGCTACGCCGAACAGGATCGCATCGCCGGCGCGCTGGAGCAGCACTTCAAGGACGCGGGGTTGAGCACGGCGATCAGTTCGACCCAGCACTCGACGTACGAGATATTCACCAGCGCCTTCGACATCATTCTGCTGATCCTGGTGATCATGGCCGGATTACTGGCGATCGTCGGCGGACTGAGTTTGACCGGCACCATGGGCATGAACATTCTGGAACGCACGCGTGAGATTGGCGTGCTGCGCGCGGTGGGCGCTTCAAACAACTCGGTGCGGCAGGTGGTGGTGGTTGAAGGCGTCGTCGTCGGATTGATCAGCTGGATCATCGGCGCGCTGCTGGCGGTGCCGGTCGGACAGATATTGGCGACGGCGGTTCTGCAGGCTGTCCTCAAAGCGAAGGCGATTTATCAATTCTCGGTGGCAGGAATGCTCATCTGGCTGGCCCTCATCGTCATCATCGGCATCTTCGCCAGCCTCGGCCCGGCGCGGAATGCCGTCAGCCTCAGCGTGCGTGAGGTGTTGGATTACGAATGATTTTTGGAACGCGGATCACACGGATAAACGCGGATTTTAATAACGGCTTTTTTAATCCTGAAAATCCGCGTTCACACTTGCCCTGGCGGGCAGTGCCAGGGTCGGCGTCCCAAAGAAATTGAGAGAGATGTTTCGAACCAAACGCAAGTCGAACAATTCAAACGACGACAAGATCAACGCCGATCGATCGTTGATCAAACTCCGCAACGTGTTCAAGGTGTATGACACGCCCGCCGGCCGCTTCACAGCGCTGAACGGCGTCGATCTGAACATCGGCACGGGCGAGTTCGTATCCATCATCGGCAAGTCGGGCAGCGGCAAGACCACACTGATCAACATGCTCACCGGCATCGATCGCCCGACGCAGGGCGAGATCTTCATCGGCGGCACGGCGGTGCACGATCTAAACGAAGGCCAGACGGCGACGTGGCGCGGCACGCATATGGGCGTGGTGTTTCAGTTCTTTCAACTGCTGCCCACGCTGACCGCTTTAGAAAACGTGCGCCTGCCGATGGACTTCTGCAACCTCTACACTCCGGCCGAGCGCAACGCACGAGCGATGCAGCTGCTTGATTTAGTCGGGATTGCCGAGTACGCGCACAAACTGCCCAATCACTTAGCGGGCGGCCAACAACAGCGCGCCGCCATTGCGCGCGCGCTCGCCAATGATCCGCCCATCATCGCCACCGACGAACCGACGGGCAACCTCGATTCGCGCACGGCCGAAGCCGTGATGCAGTTGTTCGAAGATCTGGTCAAGCAGGGCAAGACCATTCTCATGGTCACGCACGACGAAGACCTGGCGCGCCGCGCGCCGCGCACCATCGTCATTCACGACGGCGAGATCGTCAACGAATACGTGGCCAAGGCGCTGCCCATGTTGAGCCACGAGCTGCTATTGCAAGCCACGCGCCAACTGGAAACGCGCACCTTCGCGCCCGGTGAACCCATCATCGTGCAGGACGCCGAGCCGGATGAATTCTTCATCATTACCAGTGGCGAAGCCAAGGTATATCTCATCGAGCCGCCGGGTCAGTACGAAATATTCATGGACACCATCCACACCGGCCAGTATTTTGGCGAAATGGCCTTGATTCACGGCGGCAAACGCAGCGCCACCGTGCGCGCGGCCACGTCCGTAGAAGTGATCGCCCTGCGGCAACAGGCGTTCCTCGATCTGATCGAACAATCCGAAGAAACGCGCGCCGAACTCGAACGCGTGGCCGGGGAACGCCGGCAAGCGCTGGCTGAAACACGCAATGGTATTTGAATCCTTGGACTCGAGGCTTTAGTCGGTATACTGTGCGCGGGCATAAACTGCGCTTTTTGATCCGCGAACACACGCCTAGCGCGCCCCCGCCGCACAGCGGCGGACAGGGCGTGCGGTGCAGTGCTCCCGTCTTCGCGAATTTTCACGAATAATTCGCGGACATTCGCGCAATTCGCGGATCAGATTTTTCCGCAATCTGTGACCGTTCGCAGTATAAATGCCGCAGAATCCGGCTGAAGCCTCGAGTCCAGATCGCTGCTGCAGAAACAGTGGACTAATCACGAAGGAATCATAGCAATGAATTTTTCCAAACGATCTTTCACCCTGATCATCATCAGTCTGGCGCTGATCGCGGGCTGCAGCGAGCAACCCGCCCCGATCGGATCCACGCCGACTCTGGCGCCCAGCAAGCCCACGTCAGCCACCATCAGCGCCACCGGCGAAGTCGTGCCCGCGCAATGGACAACGCTGAGTTTTACACAAGCGGGCACTCTCGTCGCGCTGCCCGTCAAAGAAGGCGATCGCGTGCAGGCGGGCGAGATCATCGCGCAGCTGGACGCGGTCGATCTGAAGGCGGGCCTGCTACAGAAACAGGCCGCTGTGCAAACAGCGAAAGCAGAGTTGGCCCAACTCACGGCGACGCCGCGCCCCGACGAGATCGAAGCGGCGAAACAGGCCGTTGAGGCCGCCAAGAATCGTGTGGCCGCCGCGATCGCGCAACGCAACCAAATGACCAGCAGCATCGCGCAAGCCGACATCACACAGGCTCAGACGCAAGTGTATGCCGCGCAAGTGCAGATCGATCAGCTCAACGAATCGATGAAGAAAGTAACGAGCATCGGCGGGTTCGCTTTGTCGGCGGGCGAGTCGTTGGACAACTATCTCAAATACACCGAGCTGCAACGCGCGGCGGCACAAGCGGCGCTCGACGAACTCCTGCGCGGCCCCACACCCAATCAACTCCGCGTGGCGAATGCGCGCATCGCTTTAGCCACTTCCGAAGTGAATGCGGCGCAGGCCCGTTTCAATTTGCTGCAAGCCGGACCGCTGCCGCAAGATGTCGCCGTCGCTCAAGCCAAAGTGGATCAGGCCAAAGCAGACGCAGCGGCAGTGCAGGCCCAGCTCGATCAAACGAAGATCGTCGCGCCGTTCGCTGGCCTCATCGCCAACGTCGCCGTGGATGCGAATCAATTCGTGGGGCCGGGACAGCCGATCGTGCAGCTGGCCGATCGCGCCGGGCTGCGCGTCGAGACGACCGATCTCGACGAAAAAGATGTGGCGCGCCTCAACGTGGGTGATCGGGCCAGCGTGAATTTTGACGCCCTACCCGGCACTGAAGTCACCGGCGCGATCACGCGCCTCGCCCCGAAAGCCAAAGAAGGCACGGGCGTGAATTTCACCGCCGTCATTCAACTGGATCAAATTCCAGAGGCCGTGCAGTGGGGCATGACGGCCAACGCCGAACTTACTCCCACGGGGGCAACCGCCGCGGCTCCAGCGTCTGAGATACGCGAGGCCAAGATCAGCGCCAATGGCAAGGTTGTTCCGACGCAAAAGACGCTGCTCAGTTTCAGCCTACCCGGCCAGGTGATCGATCTGCGCGTCGAGGTGGGATCAGCCGTGAAGAAGGGTGATGTGATCGGGCAGTTGAACACCGCGCTGCTGGAGGCCGAGATCGCCAAAGCCGAAGCGGCGATCAAGGTCGCACAAGCCGGACTCGATCGCGTGAAGGCCGGGCCGCGCACCGAGCAAGTGGCCGAAGCGCAGAGTAACTTAGCGGCGGGCCAAGCGTTGATCGATCAATCGGCGGCCAGCCGTGATGTCGTGAAAGACGGGCCGACGCAAGCTGAGATCAACAGCGCGCGGGCCGCGGCGCAACAGGCTTACATCGAGATGGTCAAGGCCCGCACCAAGAAAGATGTCTTGCAAAGCGACAAGGATAAAAAGAAGGCGACCAGCAAGATGGTCGACGATGCCGATAAACAATTCGCCATTGCGAATCGCGACTATCAGGCGGCGCAGGAGCGCTTGAATAAATTATTGGCCGGGGCGAATGCCGATGCCTTGCGCGCGGCCCAGGCGAATGTGGGCGCGGCTTCGGCGGATTATGCCGCGCAGCAAGCGCAGGTGAATTTACTGCTAGCCGGGGCGCGACCCGAAGACATTGCCGTGGCGGAGGCTAATCTGGCGCAGGCGCAGGCCGGATTGGAACGCGCGCGCGCGACGCGCCAACAGGCGGAGCTCGTCGCGCCGTTCGATGGCATCGTCGGGGATGTGCTCATTCGGCAGGGGCAGTACGTCAACGCCGGTACGCCGATCGTGCTGATCTCCGAGCCGACGGGTCTGCACATCGAGACCACCGATCTCAACGAAAAGGACATCGCCGGAGTCACCCTCGGCAGCAAGGCCGATGTCGCGTTCGACGCGCTGCCCGGTGTCATCGTCGAAGGCACTGTGTCGGAAATCGCGCCGAAGTCGACCAAGTCAGCGGGCGTGAATTACACGGTGACGATCGATCTGGCGCAAGTGCCGGAGAAGTTGCGCTGGGGCATGACGGCGCTGGTCGGGATGCAACCGTAACCGATTGCGGGTGCCGTCATCACCGCCCGAATGATTTGGTTTTACTCTATCATTTTCCTTTCGCGCAGCGCTCGATGCTATAATCGCCATATCGCTCATTTCACTCCACGGCCAGTTTTTCAAGGGAATCGTTCAATCCAACGGGACCTGCCAGGTTTCACGGTTTGAGGTAAGATCGAACTGAGGAAATGTCTATGACCACTCAACCTGTTGCCGCCGGGCAGCCGCCAGCGTCCTTGGTCGTGCCGCGTGATCAGATCGCCGACTTCTGCCGTCGCAATCACATTCGCTGGCTGGCGCTGTTTGGCTCAGCCGTGCGCACTGACTTCCGGCCTGACAGCGACGTGGATGTGCTGGTGGAATTCGAGCCGGGCACGCCCGTCACCCTCTTTACCCTGAGCCGCCTCCAGCGCGAACTGGAGAGCATCTTCGCCCGCCCGGTGGATTTTGTGCTGAAAGACGGCCTCAAGCGCCGCATCCGCGCTTCCGTCCTGGCCAGCGCGCAGGTGATTTATGCGAACTGAAGCCCTGTATCTGGACGACATCGTCGACGCCGCCGACGCCATTGCCCGCTTTCTCGACGACCTCGAAAAAGATATCTTCCTGGACGATGAACTTCATCAAAGCGCCGTCTTACAAAAACTCATCGTCATCGGCGAAGCCGCTTCCCGGATCTCGTTGGACTTTCGCGCCCGCCATGCCGACATCGCGTGGCCGGATATTGTCGGTCTGCGCAACATTGCCGTGCATCAATACTTCGGTGTCAGTTGGGAGACTGTCTGGAATACCGCCACGCTGGGCGTGCCCGTCCTGCGCGAGCAAATCGCGGCCATCCTCGCCGCCGAATTCCCCGAGGACGCCTAAGGACATTCACGCCCACACACGACATCATCGACAACCGCAGAAATCGCGCCAAGGCGGTGGGCGTGAATTACACGGTGACGATCGATCTGGCGCAGGCGCCGGAGAAGTTGCGCTGGGGCATGACGGCGTTGGTCGGAATGCGACCGTGAGCGGTGCGGCAGCGCAACCGCCGATTGAAGTCCACACGGCTTGGCCCACTGGCACCACCGCCCGATCTCGCACCACGTAGAGGTTGGGCGGTTTTGTTTTCGCCCGCGTTCAATCGATGCTATACTACTCGCAACAATTGGAGAAGCAATTCGGCGAGTCGGCCCATTTGGAACAGGCGATTCGTGAGAATTTGCGGAGGTTAAGCGATGGGCGCTGACGAGTTGGTGAAGGAAAAACGCACTGATATTCTGCGGATTGCGGCGCAGCACGGCGCGCGCAACGTGCGTCTATTTGGATCGGTCGCGCGCGGCGAGGCCGGCTCCGAGAGCGATATTGATCTGCTGGTTGACCTGGGGCCGAACCGCTCGCCGTTTTTTCCGGCGGGCTTGAAGATCGATCTGGAAGAGCTGCTGGGCCGCAAGGTCGATGTCCTGACGGAAAACGCGCTGCACTGGTATATTCGCGAGCGGGTGCTGAAAGAAGCGGTGCCACTATGAAAGACGACCGCCTGTACTTGATTCACATCCGGGAGTGTATCGCGCGCATTGTTCGCTACACCGCCGATGGCGGAGATGCTTTTCTGGAAGACACCAAGACGCAAGATGCAGTGATGCGCAACTTGCAGACGCTGGCCGAATCGACGCAGCGGGTAGCTGAGACTCTGCAAGCGCAGCATCCTGAAGTGGCGTGGCGTACGATTGCGGCCTTCCGCCATGTGGCTGTCCATGATTATCTGGGCATCGACCTGGCGCAAATCTGGGACATTGTCGCCGACGATTTGCCGAAGCTGGATCAGCAGATCGCGGCTATTCTTCAGGCGTTGGATAGCCACTCACTACAATAACTGACCCGGCAGCAGCGGCGCAACCGCCGATGAAAGTCCACACGGCTTGGCCTACTGGCACCACCGCCCAATCTCGCGCAGCGTCGAGGCCGGGCGGTTTTGTTTTCGCCTGCGTTCAATCGATGCTATACTACGTGCAACAACGCCATCGTTCCACGCTATCGCCGAAGGCGAGCAGCCGGGGCGAATGCCGCCGTTGTTTGGCGGACGTTCACGCGGTAATGTCGCGTCAAACGCCGAGAAGTTCACCACAGATCATTCTATGCCCCCACTCACTGAATCCGACACCCGCGCCAAATTGATCGATCCCGCCATCCACGCCCGTGACTGGACGGAGGATCACATCAAGCGCGAGGAAACGGCGAAGCCGGTCGAGGTCGTCAACGGGCACGCGCGCCGGGGCGTGAAGGGCCGCACAGATTACACGTTGCGCGTGCGCGTGAACGCTGAATCTGAGCCGGTGGCGGTGGCATTGATCGAGGCGAAGCGCGAGGGGCTGCCCCCGACGCGCGGCCTGGAACAAGTGAAAGTGTACGCGGAATCGAAGCGGCTGAATGTGCCGTTCGTGTTTTCGACGAACGGCCATTTGTTTGTGGAGTTCGATAAGTTCACGGGGCTGACGAGCGCGCCACGACCCATCGCGGAATTTCCGACGCCGACGGAACTGCGCGAACGCTACGAACAAGGGATGGGCTTCAAACTCACTGACGCGGCGGCGAAGCCGCTGCTGCAGCGGTATCCGGGCGGCGATTCGTCGCGGCGCTATTATCAGGATGCGGCGATCCGCGCGGTGCTGGAACACATCGCGCAAGGGCACAAGCGGGCGCTGCTGTCACTGGCTACCGGGGCGGGCAAGACGCGCATCGCGGTGTACACGCTGAGGCGCATCGCGGACGCGGGACAATTGACACGGGCGCTGTTTGTATGCGATCGGGATGAATTGCGGACACAAGCGAACGGCGCATTCCAGAACGTGTTCGGGGCCGACGCGCAGATCGTGACGGGCAACAATCCGAAGAAGAATGCGCGCATCTTGATCGCCACGTACCAAACACTCGAT
This sequence comes from Anaerolineae bacterium, assembly GCA_003154115.1. Lineage (GTDB taxonomy): Bacteria > Chloroflexota > Anaerolineae > Fen-1058 > Fen-1058 > Fen-1058. Next base: position 62,831 of record PMCF01000341.1, on the reverse strand, counting down.
ATTTCCGGCGAAGACGATACCGCCAACTTCCTGATCAACAACTACCCTGAAAACTATTTCAGCCACATCTTCATCGACGAATGTCACCGCTCGGCGTGGGGCAAGTGGTCGATCGTGTTTAAGCGCAATCCCAATGCAGTGCAGATCGGCTTGACGGCCACGCCGCGCCAGATCGAGTTGACGGCGTCATCGGAGATGACGGAGCAATCGGCGGCGGCCGAGGCCGACGCGCAGATCACCGCCGACAATATCCGGCACTTTGGCGAGCCGGTGTATGAGTACACTATCACGCAGGGCATCGAGGATGGTTATCTGGCGGCGTGCGAAGTGCAAAAGGGCAACGTGAATCTGGACAACACCGGCATCACGCTCGACGACATCTTGGCGCACGACCCGATCGATGCGAACACCGGCGAGCCGGTGACGCGGGCCGAACTGGAAGAGCTGTACACCAAGACGCAGTATGAAGATCGGATTTTGTTGCCCGATCGGGTGCTGGCAATGACGCACGATCTGTTCCAGTATCTGCTGGCGACGGGCGGACCGGAGCAGAAAACGATTATCTTTTGCGTGCGCGATCGGCATGCCGACGATGTCGCCACGGCGTTGGGCAATTTGTATGCCGACTGGTGCCGAGAGAACGATCGGGGGCCGGTGGATCATTACGCGTTCAAGTGCACGGCGGCGGGCGGCAAGGATTATCTGGCTGATCTCAAAGGCGCGTCGAAGTCGCACTATATCGCGTGTACGGTCGATCTGCTGACGACGGGCGTGGACGTGCCCGCCGTGCGGAATATCGTGTTCTTCAAGTACGTCAACTCGCCAATCTCGTTTTATCAGATGGTGGGCCGCGGGACACGCATCGACGCGGCGACGAACAAGCTGATGTTCCGCGTGTACGACTATACCGATGCCACGCGCTTGTTTGGGGAAGAGTTTTTGACGAAGTTCGTGCGGCGCGCCGTGCATGAGCCAAAGCCCGAATACGAGGTCGCGCGCGAAGCCCCGCCGCCGATTCAGGTGGAAGGCTTCAAGGTGCAAGTGAGCGACGCGGGCCGCTTTATTTTGGCGGATGCGGACGGGCGCGAAGTGCTGTTGACGGTGGAAGAATACAAAGAACGGCTGGCGGCGCAGTTGATCGCGCAGGCGGCAACATTGGATGAGTTCCGCTCGCGCTGGGTGAATCCGGATCAACGGCGCGAGTTGATCACCCGCTTGCTGGACGCGGGGTTGTCGCCGACGCTGATCCGCACCATCGAAGAGATGGCCGAGTACGATCTGTATGACGTGCTGGGTGAGTTGGGGTATGGACTGGAAGCGCGCACGCGCAACGAACGGGCCGACGCTTTCACCTACAAACACGCGCAGTGGCTGGCGACATTGCCGACGCGAACGGCGAATACGATCAAGGCGCTGGCGGCGCAGTTTGCACTGGGCGGCACCGAAGGGCTGGAAAACCGGCATATCTTTCAGACGCCCGAAGTAGAGAAGGCCGGTGGGTTGTCCGCATTGCGAGCGATCGGGCAACCCGCGCAAGTATTGGCCGATACGAAGCAGAGGATGTTTGCAGCATGATGAAGACGGATAAACGGACTCTGCCAAATGGATGGCGTTGGGCGAAGCTGGAAGACTTAGGTAGTTTTGATTCTGGTGGAACACCCTCAAAAAACGAGAAACACTATTGGGGTGGAGATATCCCGTTTGTAACGGGCGCAGATATTACTGACCTATACATCACAGCTCAGCACGCGCGCGCTTTTCTCACCGATGCTGGACTTACATCTGGAAAGACTGCAATCTGTAAACCAGGCACGATTCTTTTCGTCACGCGGACGCGGGTTGGTAGAGTTGGCATTGCTGCCGATGTAATGGGCGCAAGCCAGGACCTTAGCCCGTATGCATGTGGCCCAGAAATCGTTCCAGAGTTTGCCTGTCGTTATCTGCAAAGCGTTTCCGATTATCTGATTAGCGGTGCGCGCGGATCTACAATACAAGGTTTGACGCGCGAGTTTGTTCACAAACTTGAGATACCCGTTCCTCCTCTCGATGAGCAACGGCGCATCGCGGCAATATTGAGCGAGCAACTGGCGATAGTGGAACGGGCGCGTGTCGCGGCGAAGGCGCAACTCGAAGCGGCGGAGGCGCTACCAGCGGCGTATCTGCGGGCAGTGTTCAACGATTCGCAACAGTGGCCGATGAAACGCCTGGGCGATCTTTTACAGTTGCGGAAGGAAGTTATACATCCATACGACAAGCCGAGTGGCCCAGCGATGTTTGTCGGCCTCGAACACATTGAATCCGGCACAGGTATCCGGATCGGTTCGGAACCTGTGGAAATGTCGAACCTTGCTGGGCGCAAGCCACGCTTTTATAAAGGCGACATCGTCTATGGATACTTGCGGCCTTATCTGAACAAAGTGTGGATTGCTGAGTTTGATGGATTGTGCTCAGTCGATCAGTATGTGTATAGCGTTGATGCCTCACAAGCCGACACGGCCTATGTAGCCTGGTTCATGCGAAGCCCAAGTTATCTCAAGAGAGCACCGATCGATACAACGCCAGGCCAACTGCCGCGCATTCGGTTGGAAGAAGTGGCGGCAGTCGAGATCGATTTGCCGTCTCTGGCTGAACAGCAAAGCATCGTGTGCGATTTGGACTCGCGACTAGCTTCTGCCAGACAAGCGTATGAAGCCTTGCGATCTCAACTAGATGCAATTGAAAAGATGCCTGCGGCGTTGTTGCGGCAGGCGTTTAATGGAGAACTGTAACGGTGACAAAGACCTGGCAGGTTTGCCAACGACTATCAGCACTCGCTCGCGGTGAGCAAGTCGGGTTGGACGGCTCGACCAGATGATCGGGTGCAAACCTGCCAGGTCTACAGCGCAACTGGACGGCATCACTCAACTGCCGGCGGCGCTGCTGCGGCAAGCGTTTGCGGGGGAAATGTAACAGCGTCAGGGTAAATCGGTGAGTTGGCTAATATGTTGCAAAACGCCGCACAGCAGGAATGCGGTCAAAGTATCGTATCCAGGTAGATCGCCAGGCCGGAGTAGGCGTCAAGTGGCGCGCTCATTCGGCGAAGCGGCTCCAATCGAGGTAGGGATCACTTTCGGCGCGCGACCCTGTACCAGCCGCGCCATACAAACGATCGACGAGGCCGGTCGTGAGCGGCGCGGCCTGAGCCGCAGGCGCGGTGAGTTGGCGACGTAATCCTTCCAGCTCATGGATGATGGTGTCGAGCCGGGCCACCACTTGCTGTAGTTCAGGGGTAACGGGTGTTACGGACATCTTGACCTCCTGCTCTACGTTGATTATACCAAGAGTTAAGCAATTCTCAATAGGGCAGTAACGGCGGGGAGTTGTGGGGAGATGTAGGGGCGTCAGGGCAAATCGCCGTCGTACAGCGCTTCGCTGTCGGCCAGCGCATCGCCGCCCAACAAGACGATGCCCACCAGCGCGTCTAACGCTTGCCACGACACCACTCGATTAGGGTATTGATACGCGCGTTTGGTCGCGCGGCGCGGTTTAGCCGGCGCTTCGAGCGGCCTCACCGTCAACGAGACTTCGGCGCCTTCGGGCAAGCGCAGCGGTTTTTTTAGTTTCAACGTGCCCTTGGAGTAGCGGGCGCACACATTCAAATAAGCAGCCATCGCGCAACCGTTTCAAACGGTAGACGAACTGACCACCAAAGCCGGACAGATTTTCCAGCACGTCGATGTGCAATTGGGTGAGTATTACGCCATCATGGAGCGCGAAGGCCTGCTCGATCTGGGCAATCGCAAAGGCAAAGCGCCCGGCGCATATTGCTCGGAATTTTCGGTGAGGCAGCGACCTTTTATTTTCGCCAACTCGGTGGGCGTGCGGGACGATGTGCGCACGGTCCTGCATGAATCCGGTCATGCCTTTCACGTCTTCGAGATGAATCACTTGCCCTATATTCAACATCAACAAATCCCGATGGAATTTGCCGAAGTCGCTTCCATGACGATGGAGTTACTCGCCGCGCCGTACCTGTCCAAAGAGTTCGGCGGATTCTACACCAACCCGGAAGCGGCGCGTGATCGCGTCGAACATCTGGAACGCATCATTTTGTTCTGGCCTTACATGGCTACCGTCGATGCCTTCCAACAGTGGGCGCACACTCGACCGGAGGGGGCCGATCCCGACGCGTGTGATGCGAAGTGGCTGGAACTGCAGCGCCGCTTCATGCCCGGCATGGATTGGAACGGTCTGGAAGCAGAGATGATGACGGGCTGGCAGCGCAAGCAGCACATCCATCGCAGCCCGTTCTATTACGTGGAATATGGGTTGGCGCAGTTGGGTGCGGTCCAGGTGTGGCGCAATGCGTTGCACGATCAGGCCGCGTCGCTGGCTCGCTATCGGCAAGCCTTAGCGCGCGGCGGCACGCAATCGCTGCCGGCGCTCTTTGCGACAGCCGGCGCGCGTTTCGCGTTTGATGCAGGCACGCTGCGTGAAGCAGTCGAGTTGATCGAAAGCGTGATTGCGCAATTGGAAGATTGAGTTCTTAAGGATAACAGATGAAAACTTGTCTGGTGTTGGGCGCAACGGGATTCATCGGCGGACACATTGCGCGCGAAGCAGTGGCGCGCGGCTGGCAGGTGCGTGCGATGCGGCGCAATCCCAACTTCGTCGGCGCAATTGGCGATGTGAAGGTGGAGTGGGTCACCGGCAATCTCGACGATCGCGCCACGTTGATCGAGGCGCTGCGCGGTTGCAGCGTGATCTTTCACAGCGCGGGCGCGTATCCGCATGGGACGCGGCAGATCGATCGGGATGTGCAGAGCGCGCTGACTCAGACCGGCCATGTGATCGAAGCGGCGCGGATCACTCAACCCGATCGGCTGATCTACACTAGCTCGTTCACCACGATCGGGTTGCCGGGCGAACCCAATCGGCTGGCTGACGAACGTGATCACTATCGGCCCGGGACGGCGGGTGACGCGTACTATGAAGCGAAGTGGGCGATGGAGGTCGAACTGTTGAAGAGCGGCCTCCCGATCGTCGTGCTCAACCCGGCGGCCGTCTTTGGCCCCGGCGATGTGCATCTGGCCGTGAGCGAGATCATCATCATGGCCGCGCAAGGCCGCGTGCCCGTGACCTTCGATGCGACGTTCGGCGCGATCGATGTGCGCGATGCCGCTGCGGCGCATCTCTCTGCAGTGGATAGTGGGCGCGTGGGCGAACGCTACATCCTTAGCGCGCAGAACATGACTTTGAAAAACGGGTTAGAGCTGATCGCTCGATCGAGCGGGAGAAAACCGCCGACGCTGCACATCGGGCAGCGCACGCTGAATGCCATCATCGCGATCGGGAAATATCTGCCCGGCGCGTCTAGCGGCATGATCGGCCACCTGCGCACCATGCGCTACTGGCAGCCGCTGAATAATACCAAGGCCGTAACTGAACTGGATTTGTCCGGCCGACCGATCGAGACCACGCTCAACGACGCCTTGACGTGGTTCAAGGCCAACGGTTACCTGAAAAATTAACGCGTCACAACGTTTTTGCAACGAGATTGCAATCGTCTGCCAACGTCACGGTCAAAAGCCGTATGGTATAATTCTTTTGCAACACGATAACGGGAGTAGAATACCATGACTTACACTGAACCAGAAATGATCTCCATCATCGAGGGTCCGTCACCGGAATTTGTACTGGCGCAGGATATGTGGTCGTTGTCGGCCTGGGAAGGCCAGTCGCCGCGCACAGTAGGTGTGTGCCAAATGCGCACATTCAATGCGTCGGCACTCATGGAACGCTGCCGCCGGGCCTGGGGCGAAGGCCGACCGGTGCATCTCGATTTTCCCCAGATGGACGGGCTGCGCCAGCAGGTCGAAGTGCTGGCCGCCAAACCGGGCCATGTGGAAGAAGGCGACCTGATTCATCTGTGGGTGGCCGTGCCGCGTGAAGAGGCGCTATATGAAGAGGGCGACAACGCGGATACTGACGACGATGCGGGTTCGTACGCATAAGCTGTAACGAGCAACGAATCTCTAAGGAACTGGATAGTCGAGTGACTATCCAGTTTTCATATCAAGGAGCGAATCGTATGTCTCTCATTCCGGAAGGATATCTTGATTTGTTGTCACGCGAAAAGAAAATCTTCGCCGCCGTGGCGCTGACGCTGACCGATGGCACACCGCAGGTGACGCCCATCTGGTTCGACTGGGATGGCACCCACATCATCCTCAACACGGCGCGCGGGCGGGTCAAAGACAAGGTGATGCATCGCGGCGGCAAGGTCGCCTTGTTGATCGTGGATCCGACCAATCCCTATCGCTACCTCCAGATTCGCGGAAGCGTGGCCGAAGAAACTGAAGCAGGTGCGTTCGACGTCATTTGCGATCTACAGTTGAAGTATCGGGGTAATCGCGATTACCCCAAGCGGCCCGGCGAAGTGCGGGTAACCTATCAAGTGCTGCCCCAGCACGTGCAGGCGCGAGGCTAACGCCAAACGAGGTCGCTGAAATCCAGCGGCCTCGTTTTTATTTGTCGATATCTTCACGGGTTGAGCTTAGATCCGGATGTAACGCTTCCACTCCGGGCGGATGTCGGAGGCCATGATCAGATAGTTGGTGCGTGGAATTTTGGGCTCGTAATTCGGATTGAAAAAGCGCATGCCGGCCTCATGCATCGAGCGTCCGCCTTTGCGCTGCTGGCACTTGGGACAACTCGCCACCGTATTGCCCCACGTGTTAGGCTGAATCTTGTGGGCGCGGCAATGCCACTGCGGAATGACGTGATCGACCGTTTCCTCGTGGGAACCGAGTCTCTTGCCGCAGTACTGGCAGGTGTGATGATCGCGGGCCAGCACGCCGCGCCGACTCCACCCTACGCCGCGGCGCGGGACGTTGACGTAGTACCGCAGCCGCAGCACGCTGGGCATGGGCTGACGCAGATGAGCCGAGCGCAGCTCACGCCCCGGCATGGCTTCGATCACCTCCACCTTGCCGTCCATTAACAACCCGATCGCGCGGCTCAACTTCACCACAGCCAGCGGCTCAAACGACGCATTCAGCAGCAGAATATTCGCCACGGTTACGCTCCTACGTTCGTGGTCTCCTCCCCCATCTTAGCAGGTCAAAAGCAATCGTATATGAAGACTCTGTAAAATTTCGTTAGCACCAACTGCTCAGCCGTCATGCCCGAGTTCTTCTGTCGGGCATCCAGATTGATCGTTAGCAGGCCACACGAATGGTCGCTGGATTCCCGCCTTGCCGTACCCAAGCCCACTGGGGCTTGGGTACGCTGGGCGGCGGGAATGACTAAACGGTATAAGACTCCGTAATATTTTGCTAGCGAAAGTATAGCAGAAGAAGCGCTATGTGCCAAAAATGACATTGACGTGTGCAGAGTCACGCGGTACACTATCAGCGCTCAAATCATACGCTCTGAGTTCGGTGACAACAACTATGGAAACCACCTGGCGCCCTGTCTTACTCAGTGAAACCGAAAAGCCTTACTGGAAACCGTTGCAGCAGTTTGTGCGTGACGAACGCAAGAAGGTCACGGTCTTCCCGCCAAATAAAGATGTCTTCGCCGCGCTGCATCTGACGCCGTATGAAAAGGTCAGCGTGTTGATCCTGGGACAGGATCCGTATCACGAGGTGGGGCAAGCGCACGGCCTGTGTTTTTCGGTTGGTCCCAACGTACCGATTCCACCGTCGCTACAGAACATCTACAAAGAACTGCACGACGATCTGGGCTGCCAGATTCCCAACAATGGCTGCTTAACCTCCTGGGCCGAACAGGGCGTGCTTCTGTTGAATGCCGTGTTGACGGTGCGGGCGCATCAGGCCAACTCCCATCAAGGCAAAGGCTGGGAATCATTTACGGATGCGATCATTCGCGCTGTGAATGACAAATCCGATCGGGTGGTGTTTGTCTTGTGGGGCGCGTATGCGCGCAAGAAAGCGCCGCTCATCGATACTTCACGGCATGTCATCATTCAATCGGCGCACCCCTCGCCCCTGTCCGCCTCGAATGGATTCTTTGGCAGCCGGCCCTTCTCTAAGATCAACGCCGCGCTGCGCGAAGCGGGCAAGCCAGAGATCGATTGGCAGATCCCTGACCTGTAACGCCATTCTCTTAGCCTGAATTTTTGATCATTGCCGAAATTCATCGCTGTGTTAGAATACGCGCCGCACCCTTAGCTTGAGGAAAACAGGAGAAATGGACACATGAAGATTTATATGACCGTTGGTCGCGGCGATGGGCCGACCCCGCTCGCCGCCTTTGACAATGCGATGTACGATGCCCGCGTGGGCAATTACAACCTGATTCACCTATCATCGGTGATTCCACCCTACAACACCATCGAGCGCGCGCCCTTCGTCGGCGAACCCAAAGACTACGGCGATCGCCTGTATGTCGTGCTGGCCTCGCAAACTCAAACCGAGCCGGGCAAATGGGCCTGGGCCGGTCTAGCTTGGACGCAGGAACCCACCACGCTGCGCGGCTTGTTTGTCGAACAACATGGCTTCTCTGAAGAAGAAGTGCGCCGCAATCTGGATCTGACGATCAAGTCATTGATGAATCGCCGCCCCTATGACTACGGCCCGATTCAGATGGAAGTAGCCGGCGTGGAGTGCAAAGGCGAACCCGTCTGCGTGATGGTCGTCGCCGCTTACAAATCACTGGGCTGGCATTAACCAAGGCGAGGGAGACCTGTCAGTTGGGATGCCCTGCTCTATGAATTCAGCGAGTATTGGCCCGCCAGACAAGTCCGTAGTGATACGCGATTCATCCTAAATTTCGCACTTTAACACCTTGATAGAAAATCAAAATCAGGATTGCACGAACGATATCCGAACACGGCCGATCATCGTTTTCGTCGCTAACCTGGTGAGACACCCACACGGGCGGCTCCGGGTGTCTGATTCGATAGGGTTGATCCGTCTGCAGGCCACACGCCTCCGCCTCGCGAGCCTAGCCGATCTCCAGCCGCAGAGCGGGCCTGGGCGGAGGCGTCGATCGATCGGGCAAGAAGAGCGACTCCACGGGCTCCGTCAGCAGGCGGCGCAGGTGAGGGAGTCGCCGGTCGGCGATGAGCCGGGCGAGGAACGCCCCGAGTTGGCGCTGCTCGTCGGTGATGGGCGTCAGCCGACAGAGCACATTGCCATCCCAGCACTGCTCCTCCGGTCGATCACCGTCAGGTTTTCCAACTGGCCGATCAGCCGTCGCGTGGTTCACGGTAAGCCGTGCTGTCGCAGTTCGCGCTCCAAGAGCGCGTAGACCAGCAGCGCCAGCAGATTGATCAGCAGCAAGGCTTCGATCCGTTCGTCGCTATGCACATAGAGCGGTCGCACTTGGAGCACTTGTTTGGAGATTCGAAAACATTTCTCGACGCGGTCTTTGGCGATCAGATTCAATTGCTGGGTTACGGTTTGAAGCGCGAGGGCGATGTCCTGAAGATCGATCTGGCGTGGAAGGCGCTGCGCAACATCGAGCGCAACTACAAGGTCTTCGCGCACGTCTTCGATCCGCAGACGGAGACCATCGTGGCGCAGTGGGATGCCATGCCACGCAACAATGCTTATCCCACCTCGCGTTGGATCGCAGGCGAAGTCGTCACCGAGACGCTCACCATCCCGTTGACGAATGTGCTGCAAGGAGACTATCGCATCGCGTTGGGATTGTATGAACCGGCGGGGCGTTTGCCAGCCAGCGGGACCATAGGCGTTGACGCGGACAACCAGCGGGTGATTCTAGAAGAAGACATTAGGCCGTAAGCGCCAAGACTCGCATGATGCCAAATGGATGAATAACGTGCGCTCTATGGCACAACTATCTTTGATGGCAATATCGCTAAGTCATCCTGTAGAATCTTTCCGGAAGAGAGATCATGAGCAGTCAGACGTCCTAGAGTCGGGGAATTCGGATCGTACCAGCCAGCCCGAACTTGATATTCACCAGGCGGGAGATTCGCCAACGAAAAAGTAACCTGGTCGGCGATTATTTCTTTAGGCACCCACTTCGACGTAGGATATTGCCATCCTAGCGGCATTAAATCCTCTTGAAGCAAAATCTGGGTAGGATCATTGGGATTAAAAACATGCACAAAGAATTTATAATCTGTTTGCATTTTTCCCAGCGCGCGCCAGACAAGTTTCAGGTCAAATGTCGTGGCGGTTTCTTCCCAATCATATCCTACCAATTCAATCTGTTCACCGAATTGCACCGATAGCGTGTTCGAAATTACCGGAGCGCGAAAAACGTGTGAATTCATCGTTGCAAACCACGCTGGTGGATCTACCACCGGATTGATCGGGATTCGACATGCTGGTCGGGTCCCTACGCACTCTGCGGTTTTCCCGGCCCAGTCCAAATCGGGCAGCACCTGGTTTTTATTGCTGGGAGTCAAAAACAGAAAAGCCATCCATATCATACCTAATGGCAGCCAGCGCCAAAATTTTGGTTTGATGTCGGATAAGATCAACCCCCAGGCAACCGTCACCGCCGGGATGAAAAAATGGCGTCCTGCAGAATAGATCAAAATTCCCGGAGTTTGCCGCAAAACATAGAGTGAAAGCAAGCCTGCCAACAAGCCGCCTGCCAGAACTGACCAGAGCGACCAATTCTTCTGTCTGACAGCATGCCAAAATAACCCCCCATAGCCCAGCCCCAGCATGCTGAGGCCCAACAGGCGCAAGGGATCCGTTAATTGCAAGTGATAGATTTGTTCACCCACAAACATGAAACCAAAACGATAGAGCACCGCATCGATAAACACTTCATTCCAAACGGGCAAGGCATTACCGGCGTTAATGCGCGCAGGCATATTCCAAAACTGGATAGCGGCAACGGCTAAGCTCAACACCAACAGACTCAAACTTGGCCGGGTACGCCGCATGTACCACCGCAGCAGGAATAATAGCCAAAGACAGACCGCAAACGGCGAATTCAGCCCCGTTAGAACCAACAGCAAGACATCAAATAGCCATTGCAGCCGCGAGTGAGGCTCGCTGGAGATGGATAGCAACAGCCAAAAAAGACTGGTGAGGGTCGCCCAATTAGCTAAATTGAAAAAGACTTCATTATCGACCGTCGTGGCGACCAAGGCGAGGCCCAATAGGAGCTTCGTCCCCAGGCCAAAAGGAAGTCGCGCCGAGAAAACGTAGGCAATGATGCAGATAAGCAGGGCCCACGAAGCGAGTGCATACCAGCGAGGCGCCTCGTCGGCCGGCAGCCAACTCACCAGCCAGGCGACAAATCGCGCCAGGGTATGGAAATAACCCGCAAAGGGCATGACCAATGACTGAGATCCCTGCAGGAAAGCATTGCTAAAAAAGCGAGTGCCATCCTCAGCCCAGAGCTGCGGATTATAAAAAGCGTCCGGGTGCCGCCAATACAAGATCACAGTCACCAGGATGCTGCAGACCAAGAAACTGAGCAAAACAGGGGAAAAGACACGCCGCAAAGTAACCAATCGTGGAAGGTTCGCTGGAACCCAGGATCGCAGTTGAATGAAGACCTCCTTATGAAAAGATACTAAAATTCCATGGCCAGGCGCATATAAAAGCATTGACCGAATAGGCTAAAACTGTCTCTTCGGAATGTCGCCTATCACTGCTCATTCGCAATCGCCAGACTATTCAAGAACTCTGCAAAGCGCTGCAAGCGGATGTGCCGCGCCCAACTCCATCTCGTTTCTGTCAGGATGATTTATTCTACCATGACCGTCAACGTAGATCGATGGCGGCCAGATCGATCACGTCTTTTCCATCCGGCAGCGTCAGCCGAGTACCATTCAACTCGTTGTATAACCCCGTCGTCAGGCGATATTGCCCCGCCAGTAAATCCGCTGGAAGTTGCAGCGTAACCTCATCCGTAATGATCTCGCCGGGCAGCCAGCTGGTGGTGGGGCGCGCGCCATTCACCGGAATCACATCGGCCTGCGCGCGCGGCACGCCGTTGGCATCCAGCAGATGCACAAACACCTTGGTCGACTCCGGCAGGTCCTGTTCGGCGCGCCACCACAACTTCACGTGGCATTCTGCTACTTGCATCCTGCATCCTGCAACTTCATATCCTAGCAGTGTCGCCTGACGATTCAATGTCTGATCGATCGGATGAGCCAGCGACGGCGCTTCGAAGGATCGTTCGGGCGCGCTCACGCGCAAATCGCCCAACTCGATCGGCGCACCACTCCCGATCGACACACGCCAGCGATACAGGCCGCTCACCAGATCGACCGGCACGCGTAAACGATCGAGATCGATGATCTGTTCGCTGGCGTTCCATTGCGACGTGGGATAGCGTCCATCCCCGAGCGGGAAGTCGCGCTTCACGACGACTTGATTTTGATCGTTCACCAACTCGATCGTGGCCGCGTAGTCCTGACTCGGTTTCTGCACCGCTGGTTCCAGCGCCGCTTGCCAGAACAACGTCAGCAATACCGAGTCACCCACCAACACGTCGGATCGATCGCGATTCGCGCCGATCAATTTGATCTCCGGCGCGAGGAGTTGATCGGCTTGTAAATTGTAGACGCCCAGTTGGGCCGCATCGAAAGTGCGCGCGGCACGCGTTACTTCGAGGGGGCTGATGAGGGCGGCGGCCGGGCGCGTCGTGGGTCGTGCGGCTGAAGCGTGCGCGGGCAAAGGCAGCACCGAACCACGCTCGAACACCTCGGCAAAGATCGAATACGGGCCGGGCGGCGCGCCGGGATTGATCGGCAGTTCGAAACTGTCGACGACGTAAGCGTCGGTCGGCCAGGTCTGCGTTGCTGGATAGTCTTGATAATCACGCGGTCGATCGAGCGTCTTGGGACTCCATACTTCGCCGTTCGCATCGACGATCCCTACGGTGGTCTGATAGTTCTTATCGATAGGGCGCAGCGCACGCCAGTACGCATCGACGCGCACCGACTCGCCGGATGGCGCACGCTCGCTCGAGAGGCGATAACCGAGCAGTCGCAGTTGATCGCCAAAGTCAATGTGCGTCGCCTGGGCCACACCGCTTAGTTCGCCATTCTGCAACTGAGTCTGCCGCAGCGGTGTGAGTTGCGGATCGATGAGCAGGAGTTTGAGCAGTAAGAAGAGAAGCGGCACAAGGATGAAGGATGCAGGATGCAGGATGCAGGTCGAGCCGGATTCATCCGGCTTGCCTGTATCAATAACGTGATTCATCCCGTGCGCTGTGCGCGGCCAACGCACCATCACCACGCAGAACACGATCAACGCCGCCAACAAGATGACATTTGCCAGCGTCCGAATGGGCGTGTCTTCGAATGACACGGTGATGGCATGCCGCCCCGCCGGCACAGCGAAGGTGATCAGACCGTTGGGATCAGAGGGCACGATCGGCACGGGCTGACCGTCGAGCTTGACTGTCCAGCCCGGAAAGTCAAACGTGAGATAGGTTGCCTGAAAGGCGTGTGGCACGTCGATCTCGATCTCGGCCCGATTGGGGCTGTAGCGCTCGGCGATGATTTTCGTTCCGGCGGGCAGGGCGGATCGATCGAGGCGCTGGGCGATCTCATGCGCGGCATACTGCGCTTCCAGTGATGAACTCGTCGGGCGTTCCTTCACCGTCACGGGTAGATACGCCCCCAGCGGATCGACGCCGATGTTCCCGGTGGCATGCTCATAGGCGAAGACATCGGTGATGGTCAACGTGGTGGCGCTGGCGCAGATGCGCGGATAGAGCAGGGGCGTGGCCGAGAGCAGGGCGGGGAGGGTGAGGATAATGAGTAATGAGTAACGAGTGAAAAGTGATGAGTGACGAGTGAAGAGTGACGAGTGAAGAGTGACGAGTGACGAGTGACGAGTGACGAGTGAAGAGTGAAAGACAGCATACGTGGCAGCACCGGCCAATAACGCGCTGGGTAAAATGGCGCGGCCGACAAAGCGCCACGGAAATTGCACAAAGCGGATTAACGGCAGCGTGTCCCACACTGGTTGTGAGATGGGTAACGTCATGAAGATGAAGATCGCTGCGGCCAGTGCGGCGCCGACGACGTGCGCGCGCTGTTCACGCGAGGTCAGGCGTTTGATCAAGACGACGCCCAACACCCCTAAGACGATTTGCGCCCAGCCCAAGGCGATCCGCAGCGGCGGATTGAGCAGCGCGGGATCGGACGGATCAGGCGGGCCAAAGACTTCGGCCGCGGTGGCAAAGTTGAAGTGATAGTCGTTGCCCCGCGCGGTGTGGGTGAGATATAACTGCGCGGATTGTCCTTCGATGAGGGCCGGGAGCCAGAAGAAAGCGGTGAGGGCAAGGGCGAGAATGAAGGCGAGCAGCGTAAACCGTAGTGCGTAGTGCGTCCCACGGGGAGGCTTCGCACTGGTGCGTGCTGCACTTGCGGAACACGCACCAGGCACCACGAAATACGCACCACGTAATACGAAAATATACACCACTAATACGGGCACAAAGATCAAACTGGAAATGTTGTGCGTGAGCAACAGCGCCGCGAAGGATAGCACCGCCAAGGCGAAGTATTTTCTGCCACCTCGCAACAGCAGCCGTCGAAAGGCCCACAGGATGAACGGCATTAAGGCCAGCGCGATGGCTTCCGGCAAATTGGCGCGCACCAGCGAGTCGAGCACGGTGTAGGGCGCGGCCATGGTGACGAGCGCGGCGACGAACCCGGCCGGCCGATCGAATATGTCGCTGATCCACAGGTTCATCGTCAGGCCGCTGGCGATGAGGCTGCCTGCCAGAACCAGATTCAGGGCCAGCGGCACACTCGCGCCCAACAGGTGCACGAGTTCCACGAGGTAATAGCCGAGCGGCTCACGATAGTTGAAGAAGGGAAAGCCGTAGCCGTACGCCAGATCGGGAAACCAGCGCGGATACAACAAGCCGTCGCGCAGGGCGCGATCGAGCGCGATGGTGCGATAGACGTGCAAGGCGGCATCGTCCAGGCACAGCGCCGCGTTTTGCAGCAACGGCGCGGCGAGGATCAAGCCGATAATGATCAATGAACAATTAACAATGATCAGTGACCAATGATCAACACTGCCCCACTGCTTGGCAGTGCGGGCGATCAATGCGCGGAAGCGGGGCCAGAGAGACGTGGGGCGTGTCATGGATCAATCAGAAATCAACAATCACCACTCAGCAATCATTTCACCACCACCGGCTGCTCAAGGACCACGTGGTCTTCACCCGTGCGCGTGTCGATCAAGTGGGTGCCGTCCTGCGGATCGTACAGGCCAACGACCAGCCGATACGCGCCCGGTGGCAGATCAGGCGGAATTTGCAGAGTATAAGGATCGTCAATGATCTGCCCGGTGGCCCACCAGTCTGTGGGCATGCCGCCGTTCTGCGGCTGCGCATCGATTCCGCTTTCCACGTGACCGTTCAAGGTTACCAGATGGACGAACACGGTATACAGATTGCTCGTGGTCGTGCCGGCTTGCCAGTACAGCTTCAACGGAAGTGTCTCACCCGCGTGGAAGGTCCGCGTAGGAACATCGACCCCGATCAACTTCACCGCGGGATCGTCAAAGGTGACCTCCAGGGGATACTGCGGCTGTGGTCGATCAAATGATCGATCGAGATCGAGCAGGCGCACATCAAACGGCGTGAACAAGCCGCCCGCTAACAGCTTGCCGTCGGGGCCGGCCACCCCGATCGACACGTGATAGTCCGCCGGTTTCAAATCGGCCGGAAAACGCAGCACATAGCGTGCGCCGATCACTTCGCCTTCACGCCACTGCGAGGTGGGATACGCGCTCAGCGGCAGCCGTGTGCTGAACATCTTAGCATTGTTTTGATCGCGCACTTCCCACACCACATCGAGGTTGGGCAGATGATCGTTCATGCTGCGCCACACCACATCTACCGACCATAGGTTGCCGTTGGTCGCGACACCCGGCCCGCTATCAAACCCGACCAGCTCCACATCGTCGTCCCAGCGATACGTGAACGGATAGGCCGTGGGGCGATTCAAGCCATTTAAGGGATCGGCGCGCAACGGCGCATCGAACGAGGCCAGCACAGGAGCCGTACCAGAGAAAACGCCCGCCGCACTGAAGAGTCCCGCTTGCCCGTCGGCTTGATCGATGCTGACGCGCACATCGTAGCGACCCGGCGGCGCCTCGTCGGGTAGACTGAAGCGAAACGCTTGATCGGTGGAGCGCCCGATCGGCCATTGCGCGGCCGCCACTTGATCGGCATCTTGAATCAAGCCGCCCATCGTGCTCCACGCCGTGCCTTGTTGATCGATCAGTTGCAGTGTAACTGTATAGGGCGCATTGAACGGAGCCAGCGCTTGCCAGCGCGTCTCGATCGTGCCGCTGCGCTCCTGCAACACCGGGGGCGCCAGAACTGGCGCTACATCTACCAGCGCGAAGTTACCGTTGAACTGAACCCGGAACGGTTCAAGGCGCCCGATCTGTCCCGGCTTCAAAGCGTAGACCGCAATTTGTGTGCCGCCAAAATCCTGCTGCTCCACCCGCGTGGCCGTTTGATCGAGCCAGCGCCGCATTTGCTGCTGCACCACCGGCGATACCGCCGACGACCAGGTAAACCACAGGCGCTGAGACTTTGTGCTGAGATCGTTGAGAATCTGTTCGAGTTCATCCGTCGTCACGGCACGCGGCAATACGACCAGCTTAGCTGCGCCGTGATACACTTTCGACACGGGTAGATCGATCAAGGTGATGATAGCGTCGGTCTGTGGATCGGCTTGCTTCAACGCGGCGGCTTGCAGCTGCGCCTGTTTGTTGCGCAGCACCCACGCGCCGTCCACCAGGCCCGTGCGCAGCGTCTGCACGATCTCGCCGCGCTGCATCAAGTCGGCATAGAAATCGGGAAGCAATTGCCGTTCGCTGAGCGTCAAGACGTAGTAGTCGGATAATTCCAAATCACGCTCGTAAGTGTTGCGCGATTGGCCGCTGAAGATGGGCGCAAACGACGGCACGGCCGTCGTCGCGACGGCCGATTGCAGCCCATCCGGCTGCGCGTTGATCCAATTCGCGGCGGCGCCCAACCCTTCGCCCCAGCCGACGGAAAAATGATTCTGCGCTTCCCCGGCGCCGCCCAAGAGCAAATTGTAGTGCATCAACAAATACGGCCAATTGATCAACACCAGCACCACCGCGCCGCTCACCGCGATCGCTTGCACCATGCGCGATCGTATTTGGCCGAAGCCCCAGGCCGCCATGGGAATCAACATCGCCTCGGCGGGCAGCATGTACCGATCATATTTCTTGGCGACCGGGGTGATGAAGACGATGAACAACACCGTAAAGGTTAACAACAGGAACCCTGCGATCAGCTCATCGCGTTTTTGTTTTCTACGCCAGGCCGTCACAATTCCGGCCCCAACCGCCACGATCAGTCCCAGCACGACAACGGGCGTCAGGCGAAAGGCCAGCGCCGTCGGATAGAAATTCCAGCCGTGGTTCAAGTTGAATTGGCCGTCGAAGAAAGTTTGCCGCACGGCATTGTCTTTCAGATACGCGGCCAGCCCGAAGATGCCCCCCAACGTCCCGATCGGATCAATCCACATGGCGGGATAGAGAGCAATGACCAATGACCCATGCACAATGACAAATGACAAAAAGGCTAACAGGGCATGTTTGAAAGACAAGCGTTTGGTGATGGCGGCGACGAAGAGCACGAGCACGGCAAAGCCGGTGAGGAAAATCCCCGGCGATTTGCTGAGGAACGCCAAAGCGGCGAAAGCGCCAGCGAGGGCAAACCAAGCAATTGCTGATTTTTGATTTCTGACACCTGCACTTGAACCGTAGGCAGTTACGTGCGGTGCAAGTGTTTCTGATTGTGCTGGAACGGCAATACCATTCAACATCGCCAAGACTGACAAAACGCTGAACGTCGTCAACAAACCATCGACGTGCAGCAAGCCGCTCAGGCCCGCCGTAAACGGATCGAGCGCAAAGAGCAGCCCGCCAATCACGCCGACCTTCAAGCCGAACAGGCGGCGCAGCAACAAAAAGATCAACACCACGCCCAGGGCATTGATCACGATCACGGGGAGGCGCGCGTAAGTGAGAAACACGCCCAGTCGCTTGAAGGCTTCGGCGTTTTCCGGCGAGAGGTTGGTGAGACGCCCCAGCCATTGAATCGCTTCACTGCTCGCCTGTGGATCGGCCAGGCGCTTCACCAGAATGCCGAGCGATCCCAGCCACATCGTCGTGACGCCGGGATGACCGATCTGCGCGGTGTCGGCCCACTGGCCCTGCGCCAGCGCCTGACTGAATCCCAGCGAGCGCCACACCCACGACGGCTCATCGGGAACGACGTATTGCTTCAGCGCGCCGGTGCGTGTGAAGAACGCGCTGCCGAACAACAGCAGCGCTAAGAGCAGAATTCTATGACGTTGAATAAACGGACGCATGGACCTACTTAATCACCACGCGATCTTGCGGCAAACGCTGACCGGCTGTCAAGGCGGGTAAGCGCTCGCCGGTAGCGGCATTGTACAGCCCCACTCCGATCGTGGCGTCTGACGAGAGCGCACTAGATGATACCTCAAATACATATTGATCGGCAATGACTTGACCGGGTATCCAGGTGCTGGTCGGCGCATCAAACGCGATCTGCCAGTTGTCGATCTGCTGCTGGACTTGATCATCCGCGCCGATGAGCTGCACGAACGCGGTGAAGTTAGTGGTTGTGATTGCCTCGGCCTGCCAGTACAGCGTCACGGTGATGGCTGACCCCGATCGCTTGACAGCGGCCCCGCCGAGCTTGGCCACCTCGTCGAATTTCACGTCGAGCGGATAAGCCGCGGTGGGCGAGGTGAAACTGCGCGGACGAGTGGCGACGTTGACCTTGGTCAATTCCACTAGTGCGGACTCGCCTGCCCGATCGGTTAGCGGCTGCCCCGTGGCCCGATCGATCACCTTGAATTGCAGATCATACACTCCGGCGGGCACCTCGATCGGCAAGCGAAAATCATACTTGCTTTGCAGCACGTCGCCTGCGCGCCATTGCTCGGTTGAGTACGGATTGAGCGGCAAGGTCGTCGAATAGATGACCGTGCCATTGGCGACAAAATCCCATTGCACATCAAGCGCCGGCAACCGATCGGCTTGCGTGAACCATTCCATCGACAGCGTCCACGGATCACCGGTGATGATCGGATCGGGCGGTGTCTCGGTCCCGATCGCGCGAAGGCCGCCCAGCTCGGCGTTGAGCGTAATCGGTGGTTTGCGCGTCGCCGGATCGATCGGGGTCTGCGCCGGATCGATCACGATCGATCCTAGCGGCCAATCGATGCCGCCACTCGATCCGTTGCTCCGGCGCGTGCTGAGCGGGCTCCCGCTGACCATATCGATCACATTCAGGGTCAACTGATACTTGCCAGGCGGCATCGTCAATGGCACCGGCACGTTAAGGCGGCGGCCGCGTGGTCGTGCTTCGACTTCCTGCAGCGGCACGTCGATCGCATTCGCACTCCACACGTGATTCGCGTCGTCCACCACCGACACTTCCAGCTGCGCTGCTGGGCCGGTGGCCGTCCACTCCGTAAAAATACCGATCGCTTGCCCCGGCTGCACGCGTGGCACCAGCAGCTGCGCGTCTTGCAAGTGAAGGTTGTCGCCGAA
Organism: Anaerolineae bacterium; assembly: GCA_003154115.1. Classification (GTDB taxonomy): domain Bacteria; phylum Chloroflexota; class Anaerolineae; order Fen-1058; family Fen-1058; genus Fen-1058. The sequence continues at coordinate 43,284 of PMCF01000341.1, read as the reverse complement.
GCTGACGTTGCCGCGAAGCGCCGCCGGCTGAGTGGCAAAGGAAACGCCTTCCGGCAGCGCGTATAATGTGCCTTCGCTCAACGGCGTAGACCATTCATCCAGCGCGACGGCGTGCGTATCCAACAGCCGCAGAACCGGATCGAGAATGCGGCGCGGCGTCGTGGCGTAGTGAATCACCCACACCCGATCGTGCGTCTGCGCGATCTGCGTCAGCCGATCGATCGCCGTCGCCTCATCTATTTCAGAGGAGAGTACTTCGGCGGCCTGCTGCTGTGCTGAAGCGCTGTGATAGTCCGCAAGAAAAGCGTCTGTGGGTTGGTGCTGCGCTGCCAGGTGTTCGCGTTCAACCGCCAGCCATTGATTCGGATACACCCACGCAAAGGGTTCTCCCTGTACCGTTACCGTGATCATGGGCGGAGTGTTGCCAATCCAGTGGCGAGTATCATCCGGCGTCAATTGGAAATCGGAGGCCGTCACCACAAGATAGTCGGCTTGGGTCAGGCCGGAATCCGTGAGGGGTACGAGTGCGCCCGGAAAGAAGGGTGCGGTGCCCACTATGTCCGACGCGGCAATGCTGCGTCCTGCCAGCCATGGATTATTCAGAACAGCTCCTGCTTCTGCGCTTTCGCCCCCGCCGACGGGCAGCATATTTTTTGCGCCCTCGTAGCCGCCCAGCAGTGGATTATACGCGCGCAGCGTCAGCGGCCACACCGCTACGAATTGGATCGCGCTGATGAGCAAGAGTGCGACGACTGCACCATTTAATAGCCACTTCCGCCGCGCGTCCTGAGCGGAGGCTAAAAGTGCAAGTTCGTCATTGCGAGGAGTGCTTCCCAGCGACGAAGCAATCTTCGTTGACGCAGGAGATTGCTTCGCAAAAAACGCTCGCAATGACACAAGCATTTTGGACAACCTACTTTGCCGCTATTATCATCCCCTACGCCGCGTACATTGTTTACGTCGGCGGTGATTGGTCGGTAGGACGATTCTTTGTTCCACTGTTGCCATTCTTCTACCTGCTCTTTTCCACAGGTCTTGGGGATTTGTGGAAAATGCTTGTGGAAACACGCTTGGGCAACTGGGGAAAAGCCGGGCAATACGCTGGCGCAATTGTGGGTATCTTGTTGGCAACTTTGTTGTTCGTCGCATCATCGTGGAACGGCGAGTACGGCATTTACATTCGCAGTTTCGACGCGGGGCGCGCGACGCAAGCGCGCGAGACGATGGGACGCTGGCTCAAAGCGAATGTGCCGCGCAGTACGCTGATCGCCGTGGACGCGGCAGGCCAAGTGCCGTACTTTTCCGAATTGCCCACGATTGATATGTTCGGCATCAACGACTTGCACATCGGGCGGTTGCAGGTCGCGACGCTGGGACAGGGAACGCCGGGGCACGAAAAATTCGATTTGGTGTATGTTATCACGCGCCAGCCCGAATACGTCGTTATTTTCGGCACATTGCTGGACAGCGTAAAAGAATACGAGCGTGCCCCGGTCGAATGGACGAACGATCCGGCACTGCAAAAATTTCTGACGCTCTATCGGCGCAAGCCGTAACAATTCAACCTTGCAAAGGTTATGAACCTTCACAAGGTTCGACTTCTCTTCGGCATAGCGATTTTGTTGATCGGCAAGATACCGGGTCTGGAAAGATTGTCGGGCGACATTGTGATCCATCACGAGAATTTTCCGTGTGTCTTTCAAGTGCCACTTCGATCATGCTGTGTATTGTGCTAATGTTAGTACTCAATCTCTTATTTCTATTATTCAATATATAGTAGTTGTAGTACCTGTGGATATGTGTAGCCGGAGAACGCTTGTACGAAAGTACGCCAGATTTTGGAGTGACGACGTGACGCGTCGCTAGATTTAGCGGACCAGTCCTCCTTGTTTTTCTCTATGGATGGGAGTTGGGTGTGGTACCATTCTTTTCATTTTCCACAGGGGAATTGGTAGGATAAGAGTGTCCAACAGATTGTGGTTTCTGTTCTCTAGCGGCACAATTTGTAGTGGAAATCGCCAAGTAAACAGAGGGTTATCCCCACAAACGGTTGTTTATCCCCCATAATAGGGTAGTTATCCACACATCCACAGGTTTATCCACATGTGGAAAACCATCTAATTTACCATAAAACAACAAATATCGAATTAAAAAATGATGGAAAAATCGAAATCGCAAGTCTGCAAGACTTGCGATTTCGATTACCTGTGGATTACTGTTTGTAAAGTCGCTCGCGAATCGCGAGCGTTTCGCGGCGACGTGTATCATTCGTTTCGATCTCTTCCGTCATCTTCTCGTGCGCGTACATCACCGTCGTATGATCGCGCCCGCCCACAATATCGCCGATTTGTGGAAGCGACGCGCCGGTCTCTTCGCGCAGCAAGTACATCGCCATTTGGCGCGGCAGAACGTTTTCCTTACTGCGGCTGCGCCCCGTCAAATCGGCGAGGTCGACATGGTAATAGTCGGCGACGACACTCAGCACTTGTTCAGCTGTGATTGGCTGCTGCCGCACGATGTCTTGCAGAACGTTCGTCGCCAGGTCAACCGAAAGCGCCGCGTTCATCAGGCGCGCGTATCCCAGAATACGCGTCAGNNTTCGCAAAAAACGCTCGCAATGACGCTGAAGACAGCCGTGTCCCAATAGACTCGATCACAAACGCCAGCCCCAGCGCACCGACGACCATCAGCGCCTCCAACGCGGGCAGCACATACCGATCGAGTTTCTTGGCCCCCAGCGTGATCACGCCGATGAAGACCAGCGCAAACACCCAGTAGGTCCACGCCATCGATCGCAGGCGCTTCTCCTCTTCAGCGCGTGCCCGCATGATCAAGATCACGCCGGCGATCAGGCCCAGCCACAACACCGGCGACGAGTGGAAAGCCACTACCGCCGGATAGAACAGCGGGCCGGGATCGCGATCATTGCTGCCGTTGAAGAAGTTCACGGCGTGTGCCGTCTCGCTGAAATTTTCGGCGGTGGTGCGCATGCGCAGGATGGTTTTCACCGGTGCCATCCACATGGCGGGATACAGGACGAAGAAGATCACCGTGGCACTGATGCCCCAGATCAACAAGCGACGGATCACCTGCCAGCCCGATCGGCGCTGGCGCACGCCGTCCAGCACGACAACGATCAACGCGGCGGCACTCAAAATAGCCGCGGGCGATTTGCTCAGCATCGCCAGACCTGCTAATGCGCCGGAGAAGATCAGCCAGCGGCTCGATCGGTCACGCTGCAGGGCGAGGCCCAATGCCGCCAGCGCGTTGAGACTGAACGTCATCATCAACGCATCGACGTGCAGGATGCTGCCCAGCGCCACCGCAAACGGATCGAGCGCGATCAGCCCGGCGGCAAGAAAGGCCGCACGGCGATCGAGCAATCGATCGAGCAGCAGGAACAATACGACGAGATTGATCGCCACGACGAAGATGACGGGCAGCCGTGCGGCGGTGAGGTACTGCGCCAGGAAGCGCACCACCTCGGCATTCTGCGGATCGAACTGCGGCAGAGTGGTGGGGAGCGGATGTTGTAAGCGGATGCCCAGCGAACCGAGCCACATCGTGATCACACCGGGATGACCGCTTTGCATAGTGGAGGCGAAATCGCCCTGCGACAACGCCGTGGAAAAACGGATCGATCGATCGACCCAGCGCAGCTCGTCGGGCGTAACATACCGATCGAGCGCGCCGAGGCGCGGCAGCAATGCGAGGAGAAAAATCGCCAGGCATAGCAGCACGAAAGTCGGAGATAGGGTACGACTAGTGCGGACTCGCCGCGGAGACTTAGCTGACCACACGGTTAATCACTCACGAATAGAAACAACTGCTAGTGCGGACTCGCCCCCGCTCGGTTCGCAGGGCAGTCATTCGACATGGCACGTCAACTCACATAGCCCAACTGCCGCAGGCGTTCCATCACTTGCTCTTCGTCTTCTTCAGAATAGACCTTGGATGATTCGGCGGTACTGGACGTTGTCCCGTCTGTGCGGGCGATGGGCTGTGCGGCCAGATGCTCGGACGTAAACCCGGCCTGTAACACCTTGCCATCCATGATCGACGGCACCGGCAAGCCCAGCGCATATAACACTGTCGGCGCGATGTCGATGATGTCGCCGCGGATCGCTTCGCCCGCCTTCACGCCCGGCCCGTGCAGCACCACGATGCCGTCCATGGTGTGATGACCGGTCTGGCCGATGCTGGGTTCTAAAATTTTGTTCGAACCAAAATCGGCGTGGCCGAACGAGACGTATTTGGATCGATCGGTGTGCAGGATCAGATCGGGCGCCTGCGGCACGCGATCGCCGTGATAGAGTTCTTCTTTCTTGTATACCTGCGCGATCACTTGATCGCCGCCTTCGGGATCGTGCAGCGCCAAAGCCGATCGGATGATCTGCTCTCGAACGGCTTCATATTCCGCGCCAGGCTCCACCGTTCCTTGCGCACGCTGCCCTTTGACGTTGATGTAAATCTGTCCGAAGTTGCCCACCGCAAACGCCTTGGTGCGCGACCAATCCACATCGCCGAAGGACAGGAAGAGGCGCTTCAACATGCCGCGCCCGCGCCCGCGTTTCACGCGCCGCCGCAAGCGTCCCATCCGAAAGAAATTGACGATCTTCAACGACGTGATGGGCGTAAAGCCCAGCTTAAATAACGTGTGCTTGAACAGGCTCAGCGGCGTGCGTTTGAATTTGAGCAAGCCTTGTTGCGCGAGCCAGTTGTTGACGTGAAAGAATTTGTGAAACGGCCCGCCGCCGTGATCGGACATGATCGCCACAAAAGTATCGGGCGGTGCAGCGGCGATGATGCGCCCCACGCATTCGTCGATCTTCTGGAAGTACGCCAGCACCGCGGGTGCGAACTGGTGATTCAAGGCTGGATCATAGCGGGGATGCGTGGGATCGATGATGTGCCAGACTTCGTGATGCACCGTATCCGGCGTCTTCAACACGCAGGCCAACAAGTCCCACGGTTTATGCTCCATCATCCAGATGATCGTATCCGTCCGGGTCACGTCGAAGTCGAGCATGTCTTGCAGGAAGCGCCCCGGATGCCGCGAGCGGTTGCCTTCGAATTCGTGCAGCGGCCAGCGCTGACCGTTGCGCTTGAGTTCTTCCTTCAACTCGGGCGGAAACGTGTAGGTCGATTGCTCGTTCGGTACCAGAAAACCGCACACCGTAAAGCCATTGATGGGCTGCGGTGGATACGTAATCGGCATGCTCATCAAGCCGACCTGCCCGCCCGCTTCTTCCACCGTCTTCCAGAAAGGCGGCACGCTGCGCACTGTCACATTGATTACGCCAATGTCGTAACCGCCGGGCTGCGGAAACACAAAATCGAAGGCGCCATGCTTGCCGGGATTGCAGCCGGTGGCCAGTGACACCCACGCCGAAGCCGAGACCGGCGGAATGGTAGTCGTCAATGGCCCAGAAGCGCCTTCGTGCACCAATCGTGCCAGGTTGGGTAGCTGTCCTTGATCGATCCAGGGGCGCAACAGCGTCCACGTGGCGCCGTCCAGGCCGAGGATAATGGCTTTGTGATTCAACGTCATAAATTTCGCTTTCTGAGATGGAGTGAGACGACGATTATAAATGAACAATGATCAATGAACAATGAACAATGTGCGATCACTCTGCGTCTGGTCGGGAATCTCGATCGGGAGTGCGCGCCCCCTCAATCTTTTCGAGATCGCTGGCCGCCTTCGATCGGGTCGAGCGCAAGTTGCCGATCAAGTACATCAACCCGCCGATCAGCCCCGTGACCACTCGCAACACGTAGTACATCAGCGACATCGCCACGGCCTGATCACCGGCCACGCCCACAGTGCCGAACAAGGCTTGATAGGTCCCCTCGCGCACGCCCAGGCCGTTGAACGAGATCGGAATCATCTGGATCAGCGCCGTCATCGGGATGAACAACGCAAAGTACTGCACCGGCACTTGCAATCCCAATCCCCGCGCCAGCGCAACTTGTGAAGCGATCACGGTCAGCGTGAACGGCAGCGAGATCAACGTCGAGCGCGCGATCACACCGATCGAGTACGAGGTGAGCGCCTCATACACCCGGCGGATTTTGCCCTTGCTCAGCAGCTTCGACCAACCCGGCACGTGGCGCATCACCCGATCGATCAGGCGTTGCTGGGTCAGTAATAACGACGCGAGCAAAATGCCGCCCGAGACAAGCGCAATCAGTGTGACGAGCGCTGGTGGCACATCCACCGGATCGAACAGCGCGACGATCAAGGCGATCAACGACGAGCCTAGAATGCCTGTCAACCGATCGGCAAAGACGGTGCTGAAGGCGCGCGCCCCGCCGCTGTCCGGCGTGAGATCGACGATTTTCACCACATCGCCGCCGATGCCCGTAGGCAAGAAAGTGTTGAAGAACGTACCGGCCATATACAGATAGAACAGCCGCCCGAACGACACCTGCACGCCCAACGATCGAACCAATATGGCCCAGCGGAGGGTGCGGATCACGATGCCGCACAGGTGAAAGGCCAGCGCGATCAGAAACCAGATCGGCGCGATCGTCGTCAACGTTTCCCACAACCGATCCGCGCCGACGTTGGCAATGACGATGACCAGCAGGATCAGGCTGATCAGAATGCGGAGGACACGTCCCAATTTCATCCCAGATAACCTAGCGCGCGCAGGCGCTCTTCCACTTCGGCTTGTTCTTCTTCGGTGAAATCGACCTGCGCGGTTGAGGTGGTCGCCGCCGCGCCAATCTGCGCGGCTTTGCCACGCAGTTCCGGCGTGAGGGCGTCCGTCAAGACGCGACCATCCATATCTTCGGGCACCGGCACGTTGAACATGTGCAAAATCGTCGGAGCCAGATCGATGATGCGCGCGTTGGGCACGGTCGCGCCGTTGACGAAGGCGGCCCCATTTCCGATGAAGATGCCGTGCAGACGATGACAGCCGCTGTCACCGCGAATCTGTGGCGTGAGCACGCGGCCTTCGGTGGCGAATAACGGAAAGGCGATGGTCTTGTAACCGTCGAGAATGAGATGCAGGTCCGCGCCTTGATCGGCGTAGGGGCCGTGCGCCGCTTCCTCACGCGGGATGATGCGATCGACCAGCGGTTTGCCTGTAGCCGGATCGCGCAGTGTGTTCAGCGCGTCGATCACTTGCCGGCGGGCCGCGGTGTACCGATCGGGCGTGATGATTCCATGCGGCTCGCGGCCCTGCAAGTTGATATAGATCTGCCCGACGTGGCCCATCGAGTAAGCGGTGGTCTTGCTCCAGTCGACATCCTCGAACGACAGGAATTTGCCCACCATTTCGTTGCGCGCCTTGCGGCTGACTTTGGCCGTCACGTTCTGCAAGCCGAGTTTGCTGAGAATCTTGTAAGCAGTGGCAGGCGTCAGGCCGTTGCGAAAGGCCCACCAGCGCAATTGCGTAAAGAAACGCGGCTTCAGGTGCATCAACCCTTTTTCGACGAAGAGGATGTTCAGGTTGATGGTGCGGTGCAGCGGACCAAAGCCGTGATCGCTCATGATGATGGTGTTGCAGCCTGCATCTTGCATCTTGCATCCTGCTTCTTGCACCTGCTTCACCGCGTCATCGAGATGCTGATAGACTTCAAGTAAGGCATTGCCATACTTCGCCGCCAACGCCGGATCGTGACGTGGATGCGTCTTGTCCATAAAACGCCAGAGCGTATGCGAGCCATTATCGGTAGCGAGGAAGTGCAGCATCACTACGTCGGTGGGCTGATCCTGCATCAGGCGCAACGCGTAACGCAGCTGCGTATCGATCAGATCGTGCAGGTCGGCGATGAATTCAGCTTCATTGCCCGCCTTATACTGCACGTTAGGCGTCAAGCGATATTTGCCGAGTTCGGCTTCGTAGGGCTTGAGCAGATCGGGCGGATAGACNNTGAATCTGCGAGGCGTTGACCATGTCGAACGATCCGGCGCGCGGGCGGATGAAATCGAAGACGCCGTGCTTGCCGGGATTCTTGCCCGTCATGAACGTAGGCCAGGCGGGCGACGTGACCGGCGGCAGCGTCGATTCCAGATCGCCGCTGACACCGTCTTGCATCAATTTCGCCAGCGTAGGCAGCTTGCCTTCCGCCGCCCACGGTTTGATGAGATCGAAAGTGGCCCCATCGAGGCCGATGATGAGTAGCTTAGTCATGTAGTCTCGTAGTCCGATAGTTGGTTAGTCTTGTAGTGCGATAGTTTGATAGTGGGATAGTCAGTTCGTGCAGTTCAAGAGTCCGTATCTCCCAACTCATAGCGTTTCTGCTCGTGACGCGCTTGACTTGTCTTGATCTGTTGCTCCTTATCCCACGTCGCGAATTCGTTCAATGGCGCAAGATCAATGGGGTCATGGTAATACTGGGGAATACCAGGATATTTGGTATCCTTGTACAATACCTTCGCCAATTACGGGCTAG
>PMCF01000341.1:0-34794 GCA_003154115.1 Anaerolineae bacterium | reverse complement strand
GCCTCAACAATTGGCGAAGGTATTGCTTGTAAGTAATTTCAAGCCATTCGTACATGACATCAGGCTCCGGACGCAGTTTGCGATCCGAAAAGTAGCGCCGCTTACTTTCATCATTTTCTAGCGCCAAATCAGCGCAGAATGTGGCAAGCGGCAAATAGGTTATCAACTGATGTTGCTCACAAGCGACGCTTGATTCCCCGGTGTTGCGAGATCCCCAATGGCATACCCAGCAACAGGGCGTTATTCCACCGTTTGGCATATTGGGTATTCCTTAATCAATCTTGATCGTTTCTGAAAAGATATACCGATTATCCGGCAATGGTTTTCCCGCCGCATCGAAAGTCGGCAGGCGTTCGCCTGTGTCGGGATTCGTCAGTCCGACGGAGATACGATATTCGCCGGGCTTCAGATTCCACAGCGGCAGCTCGATCAGATCGCTGATCATTTCGTCGGGCTGCCACGTGGAGCTGGGCCGTGTGTATTTGACGTGAACGCCGTCATCCTGCGCCACGACGTTGCCGTCGGCGTCGAGCAGATGCACGAAATATTTCGTGTCGACGCCGGGCGCTTGCAGCGCGTGCCAGTGCAGCCACACCGAGAGCAAATTTCCCCGGCGGCTCACGTCGGCGGCGCGCAGTTCGATCGACTCGCCGAAACGCGCGTGCGGCTCGTCGCTGACGACCATCATCCACGCGCCGCTGCTGCTGGGCACATCGACAATGCGATGCGGCAGATCGATCGAACCGAGCACATGCTCACCGTCCAGCACACTCAACTGTAAGCGATACCGCCCGAGCGGCAGAGGCCGCGACGGCATTAGCTGATAGTCGCCCACGACGATCGTGCCGGGCTGCCACGTCGAAGTCGTTGGCGTTAGCTGATCGGTTTGGCTGATCACCGCCGTGTTGTTTTCGCCGATCAACTCCAGCCGATAGGCCAACTCCTGCCCGATCACCTGTGTCGCCGTCCAACGCACGCGCACACGGATCGGCTGGTTGTCCCCTTGGACGCCAGTCCAACTGTTGACGACGCCGATCCCCTCCGCGATTGGCTGAACAGGCTGTGCTGCGAGCGTCGTAGAGTATACCGCGATCTGATCGTCCTCGTAAGCCGGGGGCAGGGTGAAATAATTGCGAAGTGAAGTGATGACTTCCGGCTGCGTCAGATCTTTGTGCAGGATAATGTAGCGCACGTTGTGATCGGCCAATAGCTGCAACTGTGCGCCGGCATCCGGTGGACGCTTAGCTCCGACCGATTTAGCCCACACTTTCAACAAGGGAATCTGTTCGAACAAGGCGTAAGCTTCGGCGGGAACGCGCGCCACACGGCCTTGCACGGTCGCTTTCTGGTGCTGCGTTTGGTAGTAGAGATAGCGCTTGGTGTCCGAGCGATCAAGCGGGATATCGAGCACGGCGTAATTTTCGGGGTCTTGCGCCAGCCGCGTTTGAAAGGGCGACGTGGGCAGGGGCGGCATCGTCGGATACGGCACGCCGAGATATTCGAAGAGAATGATCGCGCCGATGACGGACCCCAGAAGATAGATCGCTCTGCGCGGATGCGAGTGTGTCTCACCTGTGCCGGACTGTCGTCCAGCACGAGCCTTGATGCGCGCCAGTAGATCGCTCACGCCCCACGCGGCCAGTGGCGCCATCGCTAACGCCAGCATGAGGTTGTAGCGATCGGGCGAGCGCAGCGTGTTCAATGGAAACTTATCGCCGATCAGTGCGTAGGGCAAGGGAATGTTCGTTAACTCCAGGCCGTTCACGCGCAAAAAAGGCCCCAGCGCCATGATGAAGCAAAACAAGCCAATCGCCACCCAGGGCAGCGCGCGCCGTTTTACCTTCACGGCGCCCCACAGCGTCAAGAGCAGAGGCACGATGCCCAGATACGGCATCCAGGCGCGATTCTTGACGAAGTTATCGTATAACGGCTGGACGATCGGGCCGAGGAGCGGATGATACGTCATCGGCACGAAGTAGGCCGCCAGATCGGTCTGACCCCAGGTCTGCTCGTCGGCGATCAATTCATCGGGCGTGGCGGCTTGCGTGAACAGTTGGCCCGCCGGTAAAACGATCGGGAGGGAAAGCACCAATCCGATCGCGGCGCCCACGATCAAGCGCGTCCACGCCCCGCGGGTCCATTCGCGGCGCAAGACTAACCAATCCACGAGCACAAAGATCGCAAAAACGACGCCCCCCAGCACTAAGAACTGCAAACGCGTCGCCGTGATGAGCAGCGTCGTCAGACCGATCCACAGGATGTTGCGGCGCTTCGTCTCGCGGGTGGCCTTGAGAATGAACAGCGCCAACAACGGAAACCACTGCACGCTGGCCAGACTGACGTGGCCCAATGATTGCGAGAAGTGATAGGGCGCGAAGGCAAAGATGATACCGGCGATGAGCGCCGCAATTTTTGATTTTTGATTTCTGATTTCTGATTTGGATGACGCATTCTGCGTCTGGCTGCTTGCGTCGGGCCGGGTGAGTAAGTAATCCGCTAGCAGAAACATCGTGTAACCGCTGAGGATGAACGTCAGCAGTACGGTGAGGTTGTAAGCAGCGATGTCGCCGAAGAGCGCGGCTAGCGGAATCCATAACAGGGAATTGTAGAAGCTCAGCGAATGCGCAGCGAGACTGACGCCGATCGGATAAAACTGGACCGGCGTGAAGAGCAGGTTATAGCCATGCTGCAAGGCATAGCGTATCCACCAATTGTCCCATTGAAACGTCCACAGGTCTTCGTTGTTGCCCGCATAAACCGATCCGATCTGAGTGATCAGCGGCCAGGTCATCAACACGGCGAGGGCAGTGAAGAGCAGGAGGACGAGGAGGTCACGGCGGAGTCTGGAGTTCATCATGATGGCACGACTAATAACGATGGAGGGAAGGAGAGAAAGAGAGACGAGGAGATTTCGCTCTATCCCGCTGTCTCTCGTTCCCTCTATCCCTTGTTCGCGTCAGCATCCCCGTGCCGGATCACTTCGCGCGTCACGTAGATCGACTTGTCTTGCGACTCGTAATACGTGCGCATCTGCATTTCGGCGAGCAGGCCGAAGAAGAGGAACAACATGCCCAGGATGACGAGCATCACGCCTAACCACAAGATCGGGCGATTGCTCAGCAGCGCGCCTTCAAAGATTTTGATAAAGGCCAGATAGGCCAGAATCAACACGCCGATCGCGCCGGTGCCCAGTCCCATGCCGCCAAACAGGCGCATGGGCTTGCCCTGAAAACTCAGCAGGAAACTCAGCGTGAAAATATCCAGGAAGACACGGAACGTGCGCGAGAAACCGACATGGCTCTTGCCGAATTGGCGCGCGCGATCTTTGACCGGCACTTCGGCCACCTTCACGCCCATCCACGAGGCGAAGGCGGGAATGAAGCGGTGCATATCGCCGTACAGCTTCACCGTCTTGATCACTTCATAGTGATAGGCTTTGAGCGAACAACCGGAATCGTGCAGCGAGATGCCGGTGTTGCTGGTGATGATGGCGTTGGCGACGCGCGACGGGATCTTGCGCGTGAACAACGGCTCTTTGCGGTTCTGTCGCCAGCCCGAGACGATATCATATCCTTCAGCCAGTTTGTCGAGCAGCGGGGGAATATCCGCCGGATCGTTCTGCCCGTCGGCGTCGATGGTGATGACGACCTCGCCGCGCGCCTGATCGAACCCGGCGGCGAACGCGGCCGTCTGCCCGAAGTTGCGCCGCAGACGAATCACCACCAGCTGCGGATCGGCTTCGGCCAACTGCTTCAAGACCGGCCAGCTGTCGTCGCTGCTGCCATCGTCCACGGCGATGATTTCGTACGACCGGCCCAGCGCTTTCAACACGGTATCCAGTTCGGCGTGCAAGAGAGGCAGCGATTCAGCTTCGTTGTGAACCGGGATGACGATCGAGATGTCGAGCGTAGGTTCTGGGATCATAGAAATCTCACAAAGCGACCCGACTTGAGGAGTCGGGTCAGCGCGGCGATTATATCATGGAAGGCAGAGAACCAATGATCACGAGGAAAGGGTGATACTCGGCTATGGGACGATCGACTCTTCTCCGGTATAATCGGGTTATTACCGTTGCGTGTCGTCACTTCGTTGCAGAATCCCTGCGCATTCATCTGGATCATACATCAGGAGGCCCGCACATGAAACGCAAGGTAATCGTTTCGATTGGTACATCGCTGCTGGCGCTGGCCGTGTTGTTGATGGCGTTGTCTTCACCTTTGCCCAGCGCAGATGCTAGGCCATTAGCCGCCCAACCGTTGAGCGTGTCGTATCTACAAAACTTTGATTCACTCACAAACACAGGAGTCGTGTCGTGGACGGATGACGCGACGCTGCTGGGTTGGTATGCCGCGCAAAGCACCGGCGTACTAACGACGTATCGCGCCAGCACCGGCTCGAGTACAACTGGTGCGTTATACAGCTATGGCTCCGCCGGCTCGACCGAGCGCGCGCTCGGCTCTCTGGCTTCCGGCGGGACCGGATCGATCTATTACGGTGTGCGCTTTCACAACGACACCGGTGTCAATGTCAGCGGCGTTGTTATCACCTACACGGGCGAGCAGTGGCGGAGTGGCACTGTTCGCAATACACTTGAATTTGCCTACCAAGTTGGCGCAGTCATAACCGATGTTACTGCAGGGAGTTGGATCGCCGTTCCTGCACTCAGTTACACGGGGCTTATCACAGCCACTTCAACCTCGGCGCTAGACGGCAATGCCAACGCTACGCAGATCAATGGCAGCGTCATGATCCCTTTGTCTCCTGATCAAGAGATCATGTTCCGGTGGCGTGATATTGACGATAGCGGTTCAGATCAAGGGCTGGCGATCGACGATCTCACCGTGTCGGCCATCATTCCCGCAGCCGACCTCGTCGCTGGCAAGACTGGTCCAGCCGTGGCCAACCCGGGCAACACCATCACGTACACACTCAACCTATCAAACACGGGCAATATTGCCGCCACATCAACCGTAATCACTGACTTTCTGCCAGCCGAAGTAACCTTTGTGACCTACACCGCTGCGCTGCCGTTCACTTTCACCCAACCATCGGCGCAGACTCTAGTGTGGGAACTAGGTAACATCGCGAGTGGTGCAAGTGGCGCGATTACCGTGGAAGGCACGATTTCAACAAGTGTGAGCGACGGCACGTTGTTCACCAATACTATGACCGCTTCGACCACAGCGACCGAGATTAAGCTGATGAACAACACTGCCTACGCCACAACGTTGATCCGCGTATCTGATCTCGACGTAGTCAAAACCGGTCCGGCCACCGCCACGCCAGGTGACACGATCACTTACACGGTTTCGCTCTCCAACACTGGCACTTTGACCGCTTCTTCAACACGAGTGACCGACACGTTGCCGGCCGAAGTGACCTTCGTCACTTACACCACAGCATCAACGGCGTACTTCTCTCGACCAGACGCCCACACTCTCGTGTGGGACCTGGGTGATGTGGCTGCTGGCGCTAACAATCTGCAAATTGCAGTGCAGGGTACCATCTCATCGAGCGTTGCCTACGGCACTCTGCTCACCAACACGGTCACTGCTTCCACCGCCGCCCCTGAAACCAACACGGCTAATAACATCGCCCAGGCCACGACGCTCGTCGGCGCGTCTGATGTCGCCGTCGTCAAGACTGGCCCGGCCAGTGTCAATGCCGGCGACACTCTCACCTTCACTCTCACCTACAGCAATGCCGGCAATTTACTGGCAACCGGCGTGGTGCTGGTCGATCAACTGCCGTCGGCCATGAGTTACGTCAGCGATTCACTTGGCTCCGGCGTGATGAGCAACGGCGTGATCACCTGGAATATCGGCGACCTGAACGGCTACGCTTCGAGTTCGCTGGTCTTGACGGCCACTGCGCTGGCTGGCGGCGACTATCAGAACCGCGCTACCATCAGCAGCGCCTTCGATGCGAATCCTGCTAACAATACTTCAAGCATCACCGTCACCATTCTTGGCGCGGATCCCTATGTCTCGAAAATAGGCCCATCGATCCTGATCGGCGGCCAGGTCGTGTCGTACACACTCACCTACGGCAACGCGGGCAATCAATCGGCGAATGTGACGATCACCGATACGCTGCCGATCGGTTTCACGGCCGCCGAGATTGTCACCGACACGAGCGGCCTCAACTCGATCGATGGTGCCAACACCCGATCGTGGACGGCGACGGTCGGAGCTAACGCTCAATTGAGCTTCACACTGGCCGTGACAGTACCCACCTCAATCGCCAACGGCACCCGCATCACCAACACGATCGAAATCACCGCCACCGGTTCCGGCAACAATCCGATCGACGATTTGTCATCCGCCAGCAGCACCGTCTATCAGATCGTACCGATCAGCGTTGCGCGCGCCGGAACGAACGGCCAGGTGTTTGCCGTCGAGGGTCAGGTCATCGTTGTACCTGGCACGTACAGTACCAGAGAATGGGAACTGCAAGATGCCAGCGGTGCCATCGTCATGTTCTATTCGCCCGCCCCTTCTGTCGCGCTCAGTGATCACATTCGCGTCGTTGCTCCACGTAATACCTACAATGTGCAACAGGAGCTAGACACGCCGCTGTACTTCAAGAACCTCGGAGCAGGCACTCCGGTCGCGCCGCAGCCATTCTCAACGGGTAGCGTTGCTGCTGGAACCGCCCAAGGTTGGCTGGCAGTGATTAGCGGCACGCTCTCGAACCTGACAACCTGCACCAGCGACTACGATCTCTTTGTCGATGACGGATCGGGCGCTGCCGATGTGTTTATCAACTCCTTCTCAAGCGGCGTGATAAATCCGTGTGCCCAGGGTTTCACTAATGGCGACTGGGTAGCGGTGACCGGCTTCAGCACGATCTTCAGCTCGACGACGAAGCTGGCCTATCAAGTCCGTCCCCGCTCGATAAACGATCTCGTTCGATTCCCGCGTGTGCTTAGCGTGTCGCCTGTCAACAATGCTACCGGGGTAGATGTCACTTCGCCAATCACCGCCATGTTCAACTTGTCTATGACAAACGTCAGCGCTGCGACGTTCCTACTGCAGGGTCCATCCGGGGCAATGACTGGCTCGGCTGCCTATAACGCGGCAACGCGCACTGCCACTTTCACGCCGGCAGCTAACCTGGCCTTTAACACACGCTATACGGCCACTCTCAAATCAACGCTGCTGGCCGACAATGGCCTGACCTTGAGGCCCGCTCAAGATTACGTGTGGACATTCGTCACGTATCAGCCATTGCCCAATCTATCGATCCACAAAGCCGTAGCCACCACGCACAATCGGGCTGAACTGGGCGAGGTGGTGACCTACACGTTGACCTTGTCCAACACAGGTGAGGGCACAGCGAATTCCGTCGTCATCACGGATGTGCTGCCCGCCCCGGTAGCCTTCGGCGGCTTTGTGCAGCAGAACGGCGCCACGTTCAGCCACGGCATCGTCTTGTGGAATGGATCGATCGAGGCCGGTGCCTCAGCCGCCGTCGTCTTCACCGCCACGGTGGTCTACAACAAGACGCTCTACGGCACGAATGTTACCAACACCGTGCAGTTCACGTCTGGCAATGGCGACGGCGGCAGTGCCAACATCGTCTTTGCTATCGTGAAGCGCTACTTTGTGTCTATGCCGTTGATCCAACGCTAAGCACACAACCTTCTGGTTCAGTACGGTATTCGTCGTTGTGGCGGTGCCGGGCGTATTTGCTCTGGTACAGCCGCGTGGGCAGGTACGTGCGGTCGATGCGTATCGCCAACTGCCGTCTGAGGTTGGTCGCGTGAGGGCGTGGTGACGTTTGACCCGCGCCCTCGTTCTGGCTATACTTGCGGCACCTTCGATTGAGGAAGTCCGCATGGCACACACGTTGGCTGAAGCGCAAGACGAAGTCGCCGCACTCGTTCAACAGTACCGCACCAATCTGAACGCGTATCGCGCCCCCGGTTACAAAGAAGCCCACGCTCGCCAGCATTTGATCGATCCCCTGTTGATTGCCCTCGGCTGGGATGTCCACATCGACTTCACCAACGCCGCCGACAAAGCCGCGCATGATCGCATGGTGAAGTTGGTGGACACCATGCTGCAACTATATCCGCGTCTGGCCGCCGCCCAAGCGGCCCATGACCGCGATCTGATTCAAAGGCAGATTGATGCGACGGACAAGCAGATCGACGCGCTGATGTATCGGTTGTACGGCCTCACCGACGACGAGATCAAGATTGTGGAAGGTCGGTAGAGACCTCACACCCAATTTTTGCGCAAATATTGGGTCACAGGTTTCCAAAACCTGTGAGGTCTGCCCCGACGACGAGATTAAGATTGTGGAAGAGCAGTGAAGACCTCGGGGGGGTTAGTCGTCCTCTTACTGCAATCTCCACTTGCCCCGTCATCCCCCACTTCAAACGCGGATCGGGACTCTCGATCGCAATCTTCACCGTATGCGTCACATCGCCGCGCTTGGTCTGCGCCTTCGGCGTGACCGCCAGCACCTTGCCGTTGAGCTTCACACCCGGCAGCGCGTCGAACGTGATCGTCACCGCTTGATCGGGCTGCACGTTGATCACATCGACCTCGCTCAGATCATCCGTATCGATCTCCCACGCGTTGAGATCGGCCATGCTCACGATCGACGATCCCGGCCCAACGACCTGCCCGGCCTCCGTGTTGATCTCCGCGATCGTCAATCAAACCGCACGGACGCGATTTGCGAGCGTTTTAAGACGTTGCGCCTCACACAAAAAGCGCGCACTCCATCGACGTCAAGCCGATGGAGTGCGCGCGCAGTCTGGTTGTATCTGATCGAGTTGGTTTCGTCAAGCGTGACGCGGGCCGTTCAGGTGGAAGCGTAGCTAATCGGGGTTGCTGACAAGCGCCGCCTTCTGCTTTTCCTCTTCCACCAGCACCCGCCGCAGGATTTTTCCGACCTGAGTCTTCGGCAGCTCCGGGCGGAATTCAATCCGGGTGGGCACTTTGTAGGGAGCCAGGCGCTCTTTGCAGAAGTCGCGCATCTCTTCGACAGTGGCGCTCTGGCCTGCCTTAAGCACGACGAAGGCCTTGACCGTTTCGCCACGTTTGGCATCAAGCGCGCCCACGACCGCGGCTTCCATTACCTTGGGGTGCATGAAGAGGACTTCTTCCACCTCGCGCGGCACGATGTTGTAGCCGCTGGCGATGATCAGGTCCTTCTTGCGATCCACGATATAGAAGTAACCATCGGCGTCCATCCGGGCGATGTCACCTGTGTGAAGCCAGCCGTCGGCGTCGATGGCATGGCGGGTTTCTTCTGGATTGTTGTAATAGCCCTTCATGACTTGCGGCCCGCGCACCACCAGTTCACCCACCTCCCCGCTGTCCAGGAATTTATATACACCCTGCTCATCAGGCTCCAGGGCGATGATGGCGAGTTCGGTGCTGGGAAACGGCATGCCGATCGAGCCGATTTTCGTCTGGCCAAAGACCGGATTGCCGGCCGTGAGCGGCGACGATTCGGACATACCGTAGCCTTCCACTAGCTTGCCGCCCGTCACGACTTCAAACTTCTGCGCTACTTCCGGCGACAGCGGAGCACCGCCGCTGAGACATACCCTGATGCTGCGCAAATTAAAGTCGGCCACCCTGGGATGGTGGATGATGGCGATATACATGGCCGGCACGCCCGGATAGAGCGTGACTTTTTCCCGCGCAATGATCTCCAAAATCTGGAGTGTATTGCGGGGATCAGGCACCAGCAGCAGTTCGCCCCCCAACTTCAGGCACGTCAGCATCCCCACGGTCATGCCATAGACATGAAAGGCCGGCAGGGTCAACAGGAACTTCTCCGCGCCGGGCTTCAGCGAAGGCACCCAAGCGTTGATCTGCGCGACGTTCGCTACCAGATTGCGATGAGTCAGCTCGGCGGCTTTGGGCAACCCCGAGGTGCCACCGGTGAACTGGAAAATCGCCGTGTCGTTGACGGTATCGAAGCGCACACTGGGCACTGTGTCCGGCGCGGTGGCGAGAAGGTCTTTCATGAAGTAAGTGCCGGCGCGGAGTGTTACGTCTTTCAGCAGGCCGTTGGCGCGCACCTGTTTAGCCACGCTGTTGCGGAAAGGCCAACCGATGAATTCAGGAATGTCAGTGAAGATGATGCGCTTAATGGCGGTCTTCGGTTGGATGTCGAGCACACGATCGTAGAGGCCGCTGAGCGTGACAATCGTTTCGGTCCCGGTGCTGCGCAGCAGCGGCTCCAACTCGTAGGCCGGATAGGTGGGGTTCGTGTTGACCACGATCGCGCCCGCTTTGAGCACGCCAAAATAAGCGATCACCTGCTGCGGCAGGTTGGGGAGCATGATGGCGACGCGACTACCTTTGCTAACGCCTAGTTTGACCAACGCCGCCGCAAAGCGATCGCTCAGGCGGTTGAGATCGTGGTAGCTCAGCTGCGCTTGCACTTTCAGCCCCAAAGGCAAGTAGCGGAGCACCATCCGGACGGCCGTGTGGTCGGGGAACTTCGCCGTTGAGTCCAACAGCAACTGGTGAACGGTGCTATCTGGAACATCGACGCTGTGTACGACACCTTGCTCGTAGTGGGGGAACCAGCAAAAGTCCATTGCCATGTCGATCGACCTCCCAGTATCCGCGAAGTGTTCAAGCGGACTTCATTCTAGAGCGGATTCCTACTTCACGAAGCAGTCTATTGACGTCTTTCAGCTCAACTCATGCTGCTGGTCAAAAGCGTCGGCGGCACGTCGTGTTGGGCCGCTGCGGTGCAGCAAACGAAGCGGCGGAGAAGTCCAATCCCCAGGCTCGCCTTGCCTACTTCATGGCATCGATCCACGCCAATAGTGCAGGGACGTGGTCGAGATAATGGCCGTAGGACTCGCTCTTTAAGATATCGCAAGGCTTGAACGTGTATGGAACGCCTTGAACGGACTGCGCGGTGAACAGGTAAGTCTCAGGCAGGGCGCGGGTTCCTTCAAGGATCTCGTTCCAAACATCTCCAGATTGTTGAAGGACTTGGTCAAGCGGCAGGTCTCGGTTCTCGGCGAATAGGCGGCGATTGAACTCGTCCAAAGGAATGTCTTCGATCCAAAAGTCGGGCGGCTTCTGGCCGCGCAGAGCGAGGGTAAGGCCCAGCCAGCGATCGTAGGCAGTGATGTGGGCTACAACGTCTTTGACGGACCACTCGCTGGAAGCCCCGGAAAGGGTCATCATCGAATACGGGATTTGGCCGAGTAGTGAGTCGAATCGGCCCCTGGCGGATACCATTGTCTCGATAAGCTCGGCCTTGGATGAAGGTTCGGACACTTCGCTCTCCTGCCGCGACGGAATGCGCCGCACCACCTGGCTTTACCAGTCAGATTCGTCGTACTCAAAGGCCGCAAATATCTCAGCGGCTAACCCGACACACTCTTTACCTCGATCGATGAAGTAGCTGATGGGCTTGGTCGTTGCTGAAGCGATGGCGCTCTTGGCCAACTTGGTCAGATGCCACAGATTCTGCTCAAAACTCCACTTGTTTTGCTGCGGTTGTTTGTCGCAACGTATTGCGCCGATTCTAGCGGCGTACCAGCGCATATCATCAATGACCAAAAGCAATCGCCGTGCTTCGTCTTCGGCAGGCCGTTCATGCTCGATCAACTTGCGATAGGCCGTCTCCAATTGCTCCAGCATGATTGGCACGCTAGGACGTGGCTCGGGGTCAACGATGTGAGTCACTCGGCCAAGAATATCGCTTCCGCTGACCCAGCCATTGATCTTGCCGACGCTGTTGGCGATGAGAAATTGATCGCCCTGAATCTCCTGTACCAAATGCATCATATGGCCTTTATGCCACTTCACGAGAACGATGTCTTTGACTTGGACTTCGTGAGGGTCTGTAACGGGCGACAGCGTGAGGGTCTGTCCATGTTTGATGGCGGCACGCATAGAGGCAAGGTCGCCGCCATCGGATATCGTCCAAGTGAAAGAGCGACCTTCTCTTAATGTCTTAAGCCGTGAATCGCTGAATTCAGTCATCTGATACTCTTTGTGCGTTGGCGCCGTCGCCAACCGTTGGCCGTGCCACGGGCGGCCCACCGATCTCGGCGATGGTCAAAAATCACGCCTGATTTGTGCGGCTTCGCAGGTCGGCTGCACGCCGTTATTAGCCGGCGGCCTGCCTTTCACAGGACATTTCTAAACGCACATTTCAGATGCGCTGCCAGAGCAAAGGCTAAGGGAATCTCGCGCCTTGAGTGGCACCATGATTTGTGGTGGCATCGTATTCAACCTCTTGCTTGTGGATCTCGGCAAGTACCATCTCGCCAACAGTATTTGCCGCCTCACACCGCGCGCTTTTGACAACCTCCGCTACTTTCGGAACGTTCAGCACAACTAAATCTACATGTCCTTTTTCATGCTCTATCAGAGCAGCTGTATATTGCTCCCATCTGGCGACCAACTGAGCGGATACGCCCTCGGTTGGTTGCCATCGCGGGAAGATGACTTTGATCTCATATGAGACAGCTGTCTGGTCCATTTGACACGAGCCATCTGGATGAGTGGGCCAGTGCCAAGTGATATACCATTTCGTTGTTGAATCACCCTTATAGCCGTCATAGCCCACTGGCCCTAATGCGTCTAGTTGATCTCGCAGTTCATTTTCCGTCGAGCCTGAGATGTCATAGTAAACGACAGTTGCATTTGGTATCGCAACGGGCGTAAGAGTTGCTGACGTAGGAGCAGTGATAGGCAATGCATTGCATGCTGCTATATACATCAGCGAGAACAAAAGACCCAACGGATACTTCATGACGATTATTCTGGAAGCCGCCACTCAGCCAGTAGGCCGCCTAACTTGCTAACCAGCGGAAAATTCCGTATGCCATCCCCTATGAGGAAAATAGGTGGAACTCATTCCTCTAACGCCTTGTCTCTGAAATTCAGTATACGCCCGAATCGAGGCAAGTCAAGCAACAGCGGCGGCGCGTCGTCGAAGAAAGGTTAGTATGCCGAAGAAATCGGCTTGTCGTTTCTGGGATATGGAGTTTAACTTCTAACCCCAACTTGGGGTACAATGTTGCGGAATGCGCAGAGTGAAATGACCACCGCGCTGTGGATCGCCGTCTTTGTCGGCCTGATGATTTTCATTGTCGTCATTGCGATGAATACCAGCGGTGATGAACCCCAGCGGCGGTGAACACCGGCGGCGACGGTCTGTGTGATGCGCTCGATCTCAGACACTTCAAAGGCGAAAAATGAAAGTTGTGGTGCGGATTGCGTATAGTGTGCTGTTGATCCTCGCGTTGATCGCGCCGGTGGCGGCCCTGCAAGAACCACCGATCGCGCATCTCATCCCGATCGGCGGCGGCTATTCCGATGTGTACGCCGGCTTTGCACAAGCCGCCGTCGCTAACGCGAAAAACAATCAAGTCAAGATCCTCGTGCTGCCGATGGCCACCGCGCCACAGGCTGATACGCTGACAGACACCGAGCGTGCCACGTTGTTGAAAGACGCCGAAGAGCGCCGCTTCCAGATCGAAGAAGCCTGCAAGCGTGCCGCGCCGCAAAACGTAACGTGTGCGGCCACACTCGCGCCGATCTTCACTCGCCGTGAGGCGCAAGACCCGGCTGCTGTAAAATATTTTACCGACGATCTTTCCGCCATCTTCCTGTTGGACGGCAACCCGGTGGTCGCCATGCAAGTGATCGCCGACACGCCGATCGAGCAAGCCCTCACCACGGCTCAAGCGGCCGGCGTCATCATTGCAGGTACCGGCGCCAGCAGCGACCTGTTAGCGCTGACCCCACTCACCGGTTATCCGCCTAATTTCAGCGTGGACAACGCGCTTAACTTCGGCGCTGTCGAAGTCCGCACTACCCCGCCCCAGCACGGCCTGTCGTTTGCCCTTAAGAACAGTCTGCTCGAACCGAATTTCTTCCAGCAGAATCGGGTCGGGCACTTGCTCAACGCCTTAGCCTTGCCCAATGCGCCGCACGTTGGCATCGGCGTAGATACCTACACCGGCGTGAATATCTATGGTGAGGCACGCGTGCAAGATGTGTTTGGGTTGTATACGGCGCTGCTTTTCGACGGTGAAACCTATCACGCCGCGGACGCGGTGCAGTACGGCGGATCGAATCATACGCTCAGCCTGCGCAACGTGCTCGTGCAAATGCTCGCGCCGGGAAAGTTCTCATACGATTTGAATAAGCGCGTGGTATCGATCGGGGCTAAGCCGCAGCCGCCTAAAGCCAAAGTAACGCGCGACTTCAAAGCGCTCACTTTACCCAAGGGCGCCGGGCCGCTGATCCTCGCCGGCGATCTCAGCGAAGCGCTGGAACTCAATCCGATCATTCAGCGCTTTGTGTCTTTGGCTGGTGGAGCACAGGCCAACCTCATGATTGTGGCCGCGGGTTATCCTTCGGCCAGTTCCGCACAGACCGCGGCTGAAAAATACGCGACGGCCTTAGACGTACCAGTGCGGACCTTCGTCGTCTCCGCGCAGGGTGAACCGCTCACCATTCCGGCCGATGTAACCGGGTTGCTGCTGATTGCAAAAGATCAATCGAAGGTCACCGTCAGCTTGCTAGACCCGATTAAGACCGCCTGGCTCGGCGGCCTGCCCCTGCTGGCTGATAATGGTGGCGCGGCGGTCACCGGCCACGTCTTTTCAGCGCACGGCCCCACTCCGCAAGATGCGGACGAAGCTGAATTCGCCGTGCAAAAATCTTTCTTGCAAGGCACGACGAAGATTTTCGATGGCCTGGGCTTGCTGGATATTACGGTAGAGCCGCAGCTGCTGAATGATAATCGTTGGGGACGGCTGTTCTCATTGGCCTACAATCAACCCGATCAGCTGGCCGTAGGCCTGACGAAAAACTCGGCCTTAGAGATCACGCGCAGCGGCGCGCGCACCAGCGGCGACAATGCGCTCGTCACGCTCGATCTGCGCAATGCCGCGCTCGATCTCGGCACCAACGACGGCTTCGTGATCGCCAACGGCCTGTTGGATGTGTTTGCGCCCGATGAACTCGTGAAGCCCGCCAACGCCGATGTGAAAGCAGCGCCCACCCGCGTGCCCACGCCCGTCTTGCCCACCAACACGCCCACGCCCACACCGACAGCAACACCCACGGTGACGCCGACGCCCACTTTAACGCCCACCGCCATCCCGACCGCGACGCCGACGCCCACTTTAACGCCCACCGCCACCCCGACGGCAACGCCGACGCCCACTCCCATACCGGATGCTATCACCCTCGCCCTTGAAGAAGGGTCGCCGATCATTCCCATCGCTCTCATCGCCGGCATCATCTTCTTCGTCGTCGTATTGTTCGCCGGTCGCCGGCGGTTGTGAAACGCTTCAACCGATTTGACCGACATCGGTCAATCGAGTATACTAATCCCGGCAGCACGGTGGCCCATCTCTAATTCAGCGAGGCGGATGCAGTCGAACGGTGAGGTTTGATAGTCCGACAGCAGTGAGGGCGTAACATCGTGTGATGTTGCGCCCTTTTTTGGCGCACCGCCCACAAGGAGTGAGTATGAAGCGTGATGACAATTTGAAGACGAAAGAAGAGAAGGTCGAAGTGGAAGGCACGGTCGTGGAGGCGCTGCCCAACACCATGTTCACCGTCAAGCTGGAAAACGGTCACACGGTGATGGGTTATCTGTCCGGCAAGATGCGCCGCTATTACATCCGCATCCTGTTAGGTGACCGTGTGAAAGTGGAGATGTCGCCCTACGACTTGAGCAAGGGCCGCATCACGTATCGCTTCCGCAGCCCCAACTCACCTGCCCCCGAATTCTAACGAAAATAAAAAGCCTGACCCCGCGCACGTCGTGCCCGGCACAAAGTGCCGGCGACGCGCCAGGCGTGCCCGCCGTCAGGTTTTTTGTGTTGCCTCATGAACTAGCAGCGGAATGTGATCCCGCTGCTAGTTTGTTTTCTGCTAGTTGCTTAGCCGTCATTGCGAGGAGCGTAGTCGCCAGGCGCGCCTCCGCGCATAGCGCGGACAAGGCGTGCGACGAGGCAATCTACTACACAACCGGTACTCCTTGCCGATCAGCAAGGAGATTGCTTCGCTGAAAAGCGCTCGCAACGACGGCGGGCTAAACAGTTACATTTTCTGTGCGATCAAACACACCCAGTCTTTTTCCTGCAGCCGATCGATCACCGTAAGCCCCTGCGTCTGCAAAGCCTCGCGCACGCCAAACTCCTGCGTATCGATCAGCCCCGCGAAGATCGCTCGCCCGCCCGATCGCACCACGCGCCCCAGGCCATCTTCGCACATGGCGATGATCACGCGCGCCAGAATGTTGACGATGACCAGATCGTACGTCTGCGCCGCGGCCTCAGTCAGCGATCCCAACCCCACGGTGATCGCGTCCGCGACGTGATTCATCGCCGCGTTCTCCGCCGCCACTTTCACGGCCAACGGATCGTTATCGATCGCGACGATCGACTTCACGCCCAACAGCGCCGCCCCGATCGCCAGGATGCCGGAACCGGTGCCCAGATCGAGGGTATACGCCTCGGGCGTCGCATATTTCTCAAGTGCAGCCAGGCACATCTGCGTCGTCGGATGCAGGCCCGTGCCAAACGCCATGCCCGGATCGAGTTCCATGATGATCTCATCAGGCTGCGCTGCGTATTCACGCCACGTCGGCTTGATGACGAAACGCTCGCCCAGATGCACCACGTGATAGTGCTCTTTCCAGGCGTTGGCCCAATCGCTTTCGGCCACTAAACGAAACGTCGGCTCGGGGATCGGCACGATGTGGCCGAGATGCCACAGGGCTTCGGTGATCTGCTGCCGCTTCTCGTCGACGTTATCGGTCAGCGCCACATAGGCCCGCACCGCCACAATCGGTTCCAGCTGCGCGTCCGCGCCTTCATCGGCCCCGGCCTGAATATCGCGCGCCACCTGTTCGATCGCCACACCGTTCGGCGCATAGCGGCTCATCACTTCGGAAACGGCCTCAGCCGTTTCGGGCTCGGTCATGACACAGACCTCAAGCCATTGATGGGAGGGTGGATTTTCAATTTCGAGTTTTGGAGTAGAGGACATATCACCTCGCACAAAGAACGCCGACGTCAAAGTCGGCGCTCGCGTTTACTGTGCTGACCCTTGAGAGTACGGAATGTCAGATTTGTGGAGAGTCCGATCTTTCGTGAAGACCTGGTACGTGACTTGTGCGCTGAGCGATCAGGCTGCCAACGCCAGAGCTTCAACCAGCGTCTTGGGCAGTGAGATGGGCGCGAAATAGTCCGCTGGATACAGGTAATCTTCACCAGACTCATCGACTACACGGATCAGCTTGTGCCGCGCAGCGCCATCATCTGGCAGTACGCGGTAAATCTTGCGTGGTTCTAACGAGGCGCTGTAACCCTTGTTTTTCAGGCAAACCGCGAATAGAGACTTTACTTGTTTTTGCTCCGTCATGATCACCAATACGAAAGGATGCGTTTAATCTTGATATCTCGCTTGCCAATCCCGTGGGCCTCATACCAATGCACTTCGGCCTCGCACAATACGTTGCACGGCCCGTCCTTTGAGTTTTCGCCAGCGGCCTTGACCGTACACCTTGCGCAGACGGCTGAGTTCCCGGATGGAATTGCCGACGGCGACAACTTCAATCTCGGTTAGTTCGCCGACGATCTCAACTTCGGATTCCATACATCAAATTGTATAGCGAATCTAAGATAGGGGCAATGCCTTACTCTTTGCGACTGCGCCTGCGCAGTCGAAGCCGTCTGCAAGACGCGGACTTGGAGCACATTTCAACGCACAACGTCCAGATCGATCCCGCGCATCATCGCGCGCGACTGCCGCCAGTCCTCTTCGGTCTGCGGCGGAGTGATGATCTCTTCTTCCGGTCGGCGCACTAATTTCAAAGCGTCCTGTGAGCAGGCGAGGATGCATACGCCGCAGCCCGCGCAGCGCAGCGCATCGACCTGTGCGATGTTCTCGACAGTCAACGCATTGAACGCGCAGCGATCTTCGCAATCGCGACAGCCCGCGCACTGGTCTTCATCGACCACGCACACAAACGCCGAGCGCGCGATCACGTTGGCCGTGCCCAATTCCGACACGCTGCGCAGGAAGCCGCAGGCGCAGGTGCAGCAGTTGCACAGATACCACAAGCCCTGCTGACTGTTGCTCGTCGAATGCACCAGTCCCGCGTCGGCGGCGCGCTGCAAGATCGCCAGTGCTTCCTCTTGCGTGAGGGCACGCACACCCTGCTTTTGATTGAAGAAGCCTGGCACTTCGCTGAAGACCATGCACACATCCAGCGGATGATCGCAGCCGTGGCCCAACAGCGCTTGCTGCTTGCGGCAGATGCAATCGGTGACGCCCCACGATTTGGCTTGCAAAATGATGTCAGAGGCGCTCTCGAAGGGATGAAATTCCAGGTTCTGCCGGATGCTTTGATTGACGGGAATGACGCGATGGGTGAGCGGCTGCTGCGGCACCGACTGTCGATAGGTCTGCTGGTAGTAATCTTCAAACAGGCGCGCCAGGGTGGCATCGATGCGATCAGCCTGCATCTCGTAGATGCCGACGACGAAGGGCAGCAGGCCATAACCCAATCCGCCGGTAGGCGCTCGCCCCGCCGTGATGAGGCCGCGCATGACCATGCTCTTGAGCTGCTTGCGCAAGGTTTGCGCATCACCGCCGAGGCGCGCCGCGATCTCTGCAGGAGTCTCCAACGTCAGGCGCAGCTGGGCAGCCAGTGCAGCCTCTTCCGGCGTGAAGAGATAAGCTAGCAGGCGCAGCTCAGTTCCATCGGGTGTGGGCGGAAAACCGTTGGGCAGTTCGTTCAATCGGGCGGCTAAATGGCGATAAGTTTGATCGGGATTTTGTGGCATAATCATTCTTCTCTTGTTGGGTGAATGACGCGCGAGGCATTATTATAATGCATCGTCGCCGATCCGGTGCGCGCCCGCAGCGACATCATCCGTCATCGACAAGACCGCACAGATCGGGTAGACTGACAGAATGCTTATCACCTCGGTTGATTTTCAGGAGACATGATGGGGGTATTACCACTAGCCGCTTCCGCTCCGTCAGGACGTTTAGCGCCCAAATGGAGAGTGCTGATCTCAGTCATCTTCGGCATCTTTATGGTCATTCTCGACACGACGGTGGTCAACGTCGCCTTCCAGACGCTGCGCACCGAGTATGGTGCATCACTCAACGACGCGCAATGGATCATCAGCGTCTATGTATTGGTGCTAGGCATCAGCACGCCTCTAGCAGGCTTTTTCTCAGAGCGCTTCGGTATGAAGCAGACCTACCTGACCGGCCTGGGCATTTTTGTGCTCGGCTCGTTGCTGTGCGGCCTGGCGCCGAGTCTGCCGTTCTTGATCGCGGCCCGCGCCTTGCAAGGTTTCGGCGGCGGCATCGCAACACCCCTGGGCATTGCGATTCTGCTGCGGACTTTTCCCATCTCCGAGCAAGGTCTGGCGCTGGGAATTTTTGGGATCGCCGTCCTCGTCGCGCCCGCTATCGGGCCGATGTTTGGCGGCGTTCTGGTCGATGTAGGCTGGTGGCGGGCCATCTTCTTCATCAACCCACCGATCGGGCTGCTGGGGATCTTTCTCGGCTCACGCTTCTTGCCGAACCTCAAGAGTGGCTATAAACCTGCGCTCGACGTGTGGGGCTTGATCACCGAGATCATCGGCTTTGGCGCGGTGTTGTATGCGGCGTCCATCGCCGCCACGGAAGGCTGGACCGCGCCCGATGTGCTGCGCTGGTTCGCCGTCGGTGCGATCGGCCTGGCCGCCTTCGCCGTCGTCGAGCTGTTCATCGCCAAAGAACCGCTGCTCGATCTGCGCCTGTTCGCCAAGCGCATCTTCCTCAATGCGAGCGTGCTGGGTTACGTCAGCGTCATCGCGCTGTTCGGCGCAGAGTTCCTGATGCCGATCTATCTACAATCGGTGCGCGGTATCAGCGCGACGGAGACCGGCCTGATCTTGGTCCCCCTGGCGATCACGGGCGCGATCGCCACGGTGATCGCCGGTCGCTTATACGATAAGCTAGGGCCGCGCCTGATCATGGGCTTTGGCTTTGGCGTGCTGGTGATCAATACGTGGCAACTGTCGCAGTTGAAAGCCGACACCTCGATCGGTTGGATCGTTTTCCTGTTGGCCCTGCGCGGAGTGGCGCTCGGTTCGACGGTGCAGACGACGCTGGTGACGGCTTTGTCGGTAGTGCCCCTGAAACACCTGGCCGGAGGTTCGTCACTGATCAACGCGACGCGGCAAGTAGTGCAGGCGATTGGTGTGGCGGTGCTGGCGACGGTGCTGGCGAGCACGTTGTCGCCGCAAGTCGCCGCGTTGGAACAGCAATTTCTGAATCTGCCGCAGCAAGTCGGCGCTCCACCAGTGGGGGTATGCAATCTGCCGACGGCTATTTCCAGCCCTGCGTCTGATCCGGCCATGACGCCCTCGCCGCAGTTGATCGATCGGGCTTGCCAGGAGACTGTAGCGGGCTTCGAGCAAGCCTACAAGGTGACGTTCTTCGCATCCATCGCGGCAGTGGTGTTGGGGTTGATGCTGCCCGGCTGGCCGGGCAAGTGGGCCGGACGCCGTGCTGCCGATGGACCAACGGCGATCGGGCATTAGGCGCGGGCGTTCCAATGGACGCTCAACTCGCACAGCGGAGCGCGTCGAGTCCGCGTCCGTTGTTATCCCGCGAAGCGTGTCCATTTTGCAAATCAGTTGACGGCTTTCACCTCAATTCGCGCCAGCTAGCCGCAGGTGAAGGCTGTAAGCCAGCGTTAAGCGGCTTAATGATCATTTGTCAATTTTCGTTGTGCGTGATGCGAAACTGCCTATTTGGGTATGCTGTTGGGCAAAATCGTTGTCCAATTCTCCAGCACCTATTCGGGAAGATAATGTTTCGAGCAATTGCGGTATAGGCGATCCGGTTGACTATCGTATTCGTTCAGAAGAGTTGGAACAACTGAACTGGCAATAACAGCAGATGTGCTCAAACTACTCAGCTAAACAGTATTGGTTTTAGCCCGATTTCAGCGCCGGCTCATGGCCCAATCAAGCAATGATTGCGGCAGAGCTTCAGCTAACGCCGCCACACCGGCCATGTAGCCGATTTGATAACGGCGCTTGGGGTGAGATGCACACAACGCCTTTTGCACCACCTTCGCCACTTCCCGTGGATCGGTTCGCTTCTTGTCAAACTTCGCCTGTTCCGCTAATTCTTTTTCCAGCGAGGCCGCATACAACTCAAAGCGTTCTTTCGGCCAGTTCTTGAATGATTCTTCAAGTTCACGCGCCGTCTTCGCCGGAGCCGCCGTTTGAATTCCTCCGCAGCGAATTTGAATGCTGGGAATATCCCACGGCGCAAGTTCGAGCTGCACCGTGCGCGCCAGGCAATTCACCGCAAAATCGTAGGCGTGGATGCTGGACAAGTACGGAAGCGGCATAAGCCCCGGCGTGACAATCCACACGAGGCGTCCGTGTGCGCGGCGAATCAACGGCAAGAACGCTTGCAACAGCGCCACCGGGCCGATCAGGCGCGTCTCGGCCTCGGTGCGAAACTTGTCGATCTCCATCAACTCGATCGGCGCGATCGATCCACCGCCCGCATTGTTGACGATGGCGTATAGGCCATCCTTGCCGCGTCGCTGCATTTCCTGCGAGACAAAATCCACGATGGGCGGAATGTCCGTGAGATGGGTGAGATCGAGCGGGCAGACGGGGATCAAATTCGGATCGCCGAGTTGGCGCAAGGCATCAGCATCATGCGCTTTGCGCACCGCCGCGAAGACCGTAAAGCCCTGCGCGGCGAGATGAAGCGCGACCGCGCGCCCGATGCCTGACGAGCAGCCCGTGACGAGGACACCTTCACCCCTGAGAGTGCGTCTTGCAACGCTCTCAAACCGCGTCCTCGCGGTTTGCTCTGACCGCGAGGACGCGGTCAGAGAGCGAGCCTTAAGACGATTTCTGAGTGAGTGATCGATTGAAGAAGTAGTAAAACGCTTGAACATGTTGACCTCCAAACTGGTTGTGTTTGTTGGTCATTAGCATAAGCGATCAGTGGGTGGAATGTCGTCCACCGCAGGGTGGATTGGGGAGGTGGAATCTCCCAGCACGCAGGTCGCCCAACCGCGACCCTAATAAACTTTGACGATCAAAATCGGTAATGGCTGGCGTTCCGGAGTCGAGGCTTTAGCCGGTGATTGCCGCAGAATCCGGCTAAAGCCTCGACTCCGGATTACCGAATTTGAGCGCCAAAACTCATAAGGGTGCTTCGCAAGGACGCAGGCGACCTAAGGGTTATCGAACAACTAATCTGTATTCACCGACGGTTCCGTTTTCTGCCGACCCTCTCAGCGATAACGGACAGCGCGCTGGGGTCAGACAACTCGCGGGAAGCGGATGAGTGGGACTGCGGCAAAAATTCCTAGGGGATTAAATCAGCTTCACTTCGCGGGCGCGGGCGAGGGCTTGGGTGCGGCTTTGCACGCCGAGTTTGCCATAGAGGTTATTGATGTGCGTCTTGACCGTGCTCAACGCCACGACCAATTGTTGAGCAATTTCTTGATTGGACAATCCGGCGTCGATGAGCCGCAGCACTTCCACTTCCCGATCGCTCAACGGCTCGATCAAGGGTTGAGAAGTGCGAGCGGTGGAATGTGGCTCAGGCCCTTCATTCGCTACGGCCAACAACTGCACGGCATATTCGTCTGCCGGCAGAGATCGCAGCAACTTGATCAGTGGCGCACCTTCATCAAGGAACAGCCGCACGTAGCCTTCCGGCGCGGCGAGTTGCAGCGCGCGGCGCAGCGCCGTTTGGGCAGCGTGCGATCGTTGTTGGGCCTGCAAGGTCAAGGCTTGCAGCAGGGACAACTCGATCACGCCACCCCATTGGCCGGTCGTTTCAAATTCCGGCAATATCATTTCGATCAGATGGAGTGCGTCGGCTGCTTGCCCGCGCGCCAACAGACAACGCGCCAACGTCGTGCCCGTCAGCAGGTCATGGCGATCGTCGTTCCAGGCTGTCTGTAGCGCCTGTGCTTCACGCCAGGCAATTTCGACTTCGCCTAGCAGCAAATGCAAACGTGCAGCATGGGCCTGTACGGCCGTGACCGTGGGTAATGACACGATGTCGCGTTGCATCGCCTCGTGTGCCTGCTGCATCAACTCACGCGTGTTGTCGAGCGCGCCCTGCGCCCAACGCGTCCGCGCCAAAAACAGCAAATTGATCCATTGCAGATCGGCCGCTTCCCAGCGCCGCCCCCAATCGATCGCCGCACCGAACGCTTCCGCCGCTCCCGCTAGGTCGTTCCATTCATACAACAACTGACCCAGGCCGCTGTACGCCATCGCCGCCGTGGGATGAAGTTGATCGGCGGCATTCGCCAGCCGCACGGCCTGCTGATAGCCGTCGTGCGCGGCGCGCAACTGACCCTGCAGCATCTTGATGTCGGCCAACTGCGTCGTGGCGATCAACCACACCAGATCATTGTGCAGCGCTTGCGCAATAGACTGCGCTTCAACGTAGGCGCGATCGGCGGCGGGCAGATTACCAGCCATGTCATAGGCCCGTCCCAGATTCAACGCCACGAGACCGCGCACAAAACGATCGTCAGGTGGCAGCTGTTGCAGCGCGCGTTGTCCGCAGTCGATCGCCTGCGCCACATCGCCGTGCAGCACTGCCATTAACGATTGAATGGCCGCGACTTCACCTTGCCACTGAGCATCCGTCACGCGCTGCACACTCGCCGCGGCAGAAGCATGTTGTCCGCTGATCACATAGGCCCAGGCGCGATCAAGCAGCAACGCCGGTCGCGCTGCCAGTACATCGTCGGGCAAAGCTTGCAACCAATCCAGCAGCAGACTTGCTTGGCCACGCAGCAGAACCGCTTCGCGCGCTGTCTGTTCGATCAAGCGTGCGGCTCGTGCAAAATCCTCAGCGCGTAAGGCGTGCTCGATGGCTTCTCCCCACAGATCGTGCTGCCCGAACCACTCGCTGGCGCGGTGGTGCAGATCGGCGACGGAGCGCGACGGAATAAGCGTGGGGGCCAGCTGGATCAATCGGGCGCGCAGAAATTCTACAAAGAGATGATGATAGCGAAACCAGGTGCGATCCTGATCGAGCGGGATGAGAAACAAGTTCGATCGATCCAACTGATCCAACAACGCGGCGCTCTCCGCCCGATCGGTTAACGCGGCCCCCAGCGCGCCGTTCAACCGATCGAGAATGGATGTTTGCAGCAGGAACGCTTGCACGTCCGGCGTTTGGCGATTCAGCACTTCCTCGATCAGATAATCGAGCACGTAGCGATTGCGACCCGTGAACGTCGCGATGAAGCCCGCCACATCCGATCGGCCTTGCATCGACAGCGCGGCGAGTTGCAACCCGGCGATCCAGCCTTCGGTCTGCGCGTCGAGGGCCACCACATCAGCGGGCGCGAGGCGCAGACCCATCAGGTCGTTGAGGAAAGCCGTGGCCTCGTCGAGAGTGAAGCGGAGATCATCAGCGCGCACCTCGATCACCTGCGCGCGCACCCGCCAGCGGGGTAACGGCAGCGGCGGATCGGCACGACCGGCGATGACCACGCGCAACTGCGCCGGTAAATGATCGATCAAGAACGTCACCGCTTGATGAATGACTGGCGACGTGATCGTGTGGTAATCATCCAACACTAGCACACCCATTTCCGATTGAGTGTGCAGATCGTTGATCAACCCGGATAGCAGCCCTTCCAACGATGTACTTTCTCCACTCAACGGCAGCGGCGTGAACGACGCGGCAACATGCTTCGCTGGATAGAGCCTTTGCATGGCCGCCAGCAAATATGCCGCGAAACGCGCCGGATCGTTATCACGTTCATCCAGCGAGAGCCACGCCACGCGGTGTGAGGTCTGACCGAGCCATTCCGTCAGCAGCGTGGTCTTGCCGAACCCAGGCGGCGAGGATAACAGCACCAACCGGCAACCCGGCAACAGGCCCTCGTTCATGCGTTGCAACAACCGCGGGCGCGGCACAATTTGCGGACGCGGTGGGGGTGCAGTCAATTTAGTAGTGAGCAGCAGTTCAGGCACAGCGCGGCATCCTGACAGGAAAGTGCCAGAGATTATAGCAGTTTTCATGGCGCGTCGTCGCGAACTGAACGTGGCCGTCATCGCGCGCGTGCCGTTTGACGAAGGGACGTTGACGGGCACGCTCACACTCGATAGCAAGTGGCCGGAAGGCGATTGGCGCAACACGTACTTTGTCGCCGAGAATTTGCGATCGAGTATGGCACATGCCGAAGCCCTACGCCCGATCAGGCCGCCCGGTATGACGATGCCCGACATGGCGCTGCGCTTCATCCTGTCCAATCTCGACGTGAGCACGATCATTCCCGGCATGCGAAAAAGCAAACACGTGGACACCAACATCGCCGCGAGTGATGCGGGCGCATTGGATCAGGACTTGATCACAAAGCTGCGCCAACACCGCTGGGATCGCACACCCCCTAATGGGTCGCAATGAATCTGCTGAACCTCACAGGTTTTCAAAACCTGTGAGGTTTTTAACGTCCTCGACTTGTCCGCTGCTGCAAGCGGATGAGCGCGCTGCGTTGGCGATCGATCCACGAAACTTTGCTCTGTTGCAAGAGGTCGAGCTTGAGCGAAAAGGCCGTGCATTCCGGCAGCGGGATGTAAGAATCCACGATCGTTGTGGGCGTCGGCAGCGTATCGTAGCCCAGCGCTTCCATGTGGCGCGCATGCCGTGGATAAGCGGTGCGCACCGGCTCGACCGCGCGATAAAACCCACAGCGACCATGACTGACATCGCCGAGCCGCTCGAACATGGTGGCAGTGTCAGTAGCGGGCTGAAAATACGCACAGTGGCGGCCAGCAGATCACGCGCTTCGGGCGCCGCTAACCGATCGAGCTGCGCGCCCCACCAGTAGCGATCGGCAGCGACCACAGCCAGCAGCACCCAGCCAAGACTCTTGGCAAGCGACAAGACTACGCCAGACGATCAGTCCCAACATGCCGCTGATCAGAATCAAATTGAAGAGATTCGCTTGCACGACAAGTTAATTGTAATGCAAAATAAAACTGTCCCGCGATCAACAGCGATCACGGGACAGTTGCCGTTTCTTCTTCCGCGAATCCGCGCGAATGATTCTGTAATTCGTGTTGATTCACGTCAATTCGCGGTCAACAGGTTGCGTTTTACGGGTACAGCCGATTGATCAAACGTGGGAACGGGCTGACTTCGCGGATGTGCTCCAGTCCGCAAATCCACGACACGGTACGCTCCACGCCGAGGCCGAAGCCCGAATGCGGCACACTGCCGTACTTCCGCAGATCGATGTACCACTGATATGGTTCCTGCGGCAAGTTGTGATCCTTCAGGCGTTCGATCAGCTTATCGGGGTTGGAGATGCGCTCGGAACCGCCGATGATCTCACCGTACCCTTCGGGCGCGAGAAGATCAGCGCTCTTGCACACCTCGGGGCGATCGGGCCACGGCTCCATATAGAAGGCCTTCACCTGTGTGGGATAGCCGACGACGAAGACGGGCCGATCGAATTGCTGCGTCAACGCCGTTTCATGCGGCGCTCCGAAGTCATCGCCCCACACAATATGGAGCAGCGCCTTCTGCTCGGGATCAGTCGCTTCGGCTTCCAGTTGATGCAGGCGCTCGACCGCTTCGTCGTAGCGAATGCGCGGGAACGGCGCGAGGATGTTTTCCAGCTTGCTCACATCGCGCCCGAGATATTTCAACTCGACGGCGCGTTCTTTCAAGCAGGTCTGCACCACATGGCTGACGAACTGCTCTTCGACTTCCAACAATTGATCGAGATCGCAATACGCGATCTCCGGCTCGACCATCCAGAATTCGGTGAGGTGGCGGCGCGTCTTGCTCTTCTCCGCGCGGAACGTGGGGCCGAAGCAGTACACGCTCTTGAAGGCGAAGATGTTGGCTTCGTTGTACAACTGGCCCGTCTGCGCCAGATACGCCTGCTGCTCGAAGTATTCCACCGGGAACAACGTCTGCGTGCCTTCGGCGGCGGAGGGCGTGAGGACGGGCGTGGAGACTTCCATCAGGCCGTGATCGTCCAGCCACGCCCGCATGGCGCGCATGGCCGTGGAGCGCACGCGTTGAATGGCCCACTGCCGCGAGGAGCGCAGCCACAGGTGACGCTGATCCATCAGGAATTCGACGCCATGCTCTTTGGGGGTGATGGGATACTCGGCGGCGATCTGCACCACTTGCAGATCGCTCACGCCGATCTCGAAGCCGCCCGGAATGCCCGGCGCACGCTCATCGGCCCGAATCGATCCGGTGACGATGAGGCTCGATTCCTGCGTTAGACGTTTCGCCTGATCAAAGACTTCCGGCGAGACATCCTTCTTGAAGACGACAGCCTGCGCGATGCCGGTGCCGTCGCGGACTTGCAGGAATTGCAGCTTGCCCTTGTCGGTCTTGTCGTACAGCCAGCCTTGAATGGTAACGGTTTGCCCTACGTACTGCGCGATGTTTTCGAGACGAATGATCATGGGGAGTAGACTCCGTGTAGGTTCGTAGAAGTTGGACGTGATTCTACCATGAAACGGGGGCGTAGTGCGTATTGCGTGGTGCGTAAGAAACAGCATCTTCGACCACCGCTGTGAGGACAAGGAGGAAGTTAATTGCACGGAAGATTCTGGCGAGCAGGCTCGAACTGTCGTGTATAATGTCTATAGCGTTAGACAACTGGAGGCACTATGATCGCTGTTCCTATCGCCGAGGCGCACAACCGGCTTTCGGCCCTGCTCAAGAAAGTACAGAAAGGCCCCATCATGTTGACGCGGCGCGGCAAACCGGTCGGCGTGATCCTCTCGCCCGAAGAGTATGATCGCTTGCGCCAGTTTGAAGCCTTTAGCCAAGTGATGCAACTCTCCCGCGCTTTGCACGAGAGCGGCGTCAGCGCGGCTGATCTCTATCGCACGTCGCGCGATGAGCTGGAGGGCCGATCATGATCGTGGATGCGAGCGTCCTGCTCTGCGCGTTTTTCCCGGATGAATCCCAGGTGCAGGCCCAAGCCCTCTTGCGTGATCATGCGGCAGGACGCGAACGCTTGAAAGCGCCCACGTTGATGGTGTACGAGGTCACGAATGCCGTCTGGCAAGCGGAGCGGCGCGGGCGGATTTCCGGCACGCAGGCCGATCAGATTTTGAAGGCCACGGCGGGACTGGAGATCGAACTGCTGCCGTTGGATTGGGGCGAAAGCCTGCCGCTGGCCCGCCAGTTCGATCGCAGCGCCTACGATGCGGCGTACCTCAGACTGGCAGAGCGTTTGAACGAGCGCCTGATCACCGCCGACGAACGCCTGTATAACGCGGTTCATTCCAAACTCAAGTGGGTTGACTGGATGGGAGACTACAACGCTGAATAAGGATCGCCGCCTGAATGGTAACGGTTTGCCCAACGACCTGCGCGATGTTTTCCAGTCGAATGATCATGACGCCGAGGTAAGCTCAGGGCAGAATGTACCACGAAGCGTGATGAGTGATACGTGAGGTGTGAAAAGTGAAGAGTATTAGGAATCATCGGTTCGTCATGTGATGCTATAATCCTTGCGGAATCGTGCGGCAGTATGATCGGCTACGGGCGCAGCAGCGTGAATCGCTACGGCAGGCGGAGATGCTGTTCGGGGCGATGTTGGAGGGGAGTTTTCAACCTCACCACTCCCGCTAACTGCGCGGGACCTGCGGCTGACACTGCCGGAACAGCGCCGGCACCTACGGCCTCTCTTCTCTGGCCAGCCGTTCCACCGCTTCGGCAGGACACGGGAGGAGAGGGAAAGTGTGGTGCGGACAAGCCCAAAATTTGTTATGGTGTTATATGCGGGCATTCAAAACAACCTGTAGGGAAACAATGTAATGGCAAACGAATACCTATATCATTGTCTTGCTCCAATTGACGGCTTGCACTTAACGTGTGACTTCGCCATTTACTCAGCTGCGCTCTACGGCTGCCCACCAAATTATCAGCCGACTCCGGTGGGCGTTCATGAAACATATCGTCATCCATACGAGTATCAGGGCAGCATTCAGTTCGGAAGCTATGAGCATTTTGCAGATATAGCGGCAATGGATGATCTGACCGTACAGGCGATGTCAAAAACTCCTTTTGCTACGCGGATGAAAGATCGGACTTGTATAGCATTCGAGATTGAGTTAGACAGGCCAGATTGTGCTGCAATCAACTCGCCGAACACTAATAACGCTCTGCTGTCAGATATTTTGGAACGAGGTGATCGAATTCTCGACGCGATGCGCCTCTATTTGTTCAAACCTGGTCAAGATCGGAGTATAGGTAAAGTGGGTGCGCTTGGAAAGGGCATATATGGCGCATGGATAGGGAATGACAATGACCAAGCAAAGTTCATTGCGAGAAGCATTTCGAGGTATGACTTAGTGCAGGATCCAATTGAGGTAGGCCTTGAGCAAGTCAGGCGAATCTATAACGATCAGACCTTTCAAGAACTACGTGTTGCGGTTTGCCTTTCCGATCAGTTCCATCCTGTCTTCAATCGTGTCTTTGATGGATTGCATACTTTTCGAGAAAGCCGTGAGTCCCAGAGCTGGGAAGCGAGATTTCGACAACTAGCCGTGATTGCTGAAGATCTAGCAAGAACAACGGATGCAGAACGCTTAAGCGGCAACGCCCTACGTACCCGAATTGCACAGATTGTTTTTAATGGTTGGTATTTTGACTTAGATCCAAACTCAAAGAAACGAATTTTGCCTCCACCAGATCCACCACAGGCTGAACATTTTGACTGGGATTCTGAACAAGAAGTGCGTGGTATTGTGTCTGAATTGTGGGATGCCGTGCGGAATCGCCTCTCGCATACGATGACGACTTTTACTTCGATGCAGCGGGACCCTGAGCGAGATCTGGTAAACATGGAACGTATTGTAATATCCATGTTTAATGCAATTATTTTCGCTTGGTGGCAAGAACAATTCTACGACAACAGAACAGCGTATGACATATTACTTGGTCAAAATCGCTGAGCGAATAATGGCAAAAAGCACAACGGCAGGCGGAGACGCCCTCGACGGTTCGGGGTGGTGTTGGAGGGGAATTTCAGGAAAAAGAGCAGGTACTATGACACAAAGACCAAAGAAGCCGTCTAATCCACGCAACATTCCTCCGGAATATGAAGAATATGTCGATGCCGTCGAGAGGCTTCTCAATGCGCACGAAATCTCAGAATGGAAAATTGCACGTGCTTTAGAAATCGCCAAATCCTTAAGTGTCAATTGGTCGTTTCAGCAAGCTATATACAAATTCAGGGAACGCTGGAATATTCAGCCCACTCCAATAATGCCACAGTCAAATCTATGGGCGATCTTCGACGGCATAGGCTCGAATCTAACCGAATCGGAGCGTTCTAAGTTTGACAATGAGTTGAAGGTGCTAGCAAAGCACTTCGATTTAGACTGGGCAGGCAACGATTATGGATTAATGGTGTTGGCAGTATGCTATGGTCTAACGGTTGATAATGTCTTGAAACATTGGGGTGAAATGAAGTTTTTCGCGGCGCAAACGAGAACGGGAGGTGTGCAGATTATTCTCGATGGAAATGAACGGATTAAGAATCTAGCCATCAACATGGTTGCTATTTCCTATCTGTATGTTCATTTGGTTAATACTGGCACACACATCGTGTTGCCAGAAGCTCTGCGTAATGTGATACTCCAAGCGCTGAAAACAGTTGGCAAAGTCGATATCCCTGAACGGGCCGTTGAGGTGACAAAGTTAATTCAAGAGGCTGAACCAACAGTTGACTTGTACCTCAAACTTGAAAGCGAAACAACACTTGAAGATGTTACTCGGACATGGCCGAACATCGAGCTACGGCAACTAGCAGCCTGTCGGAGAGGAAATCNNTGTTCTCTCCGACAGGCTGCTAGAGATTCTATCTGGAGGCAAGCGGCCAAAACGTCCACGAGTCTGGCGCACATATGAACGAGATGTCTATATTTGGCGTAGGGTGAAGAGAGATGGATCGACCTATGAAGCGGCTTTTGATGAATGGCTGTCTGCACATCCTGATGATACAGTTGAGATCACTGCTGTGATAAAGGCTGTCAATAGAATCAAACCCTTTCCTGCAGATATGGAATTTAATTTCCGGGACTAAATTCACTGACTTTAGTGCCCCAATCTGATACGATGAACGCGTCAAGCAAAATCTCGGATTTAGGGGCATAAAGTGAGTAGATCAAGAATCCTGCTGATCATTTCAATGAGTCTGATTGGTTTGTGCGTAGTCAGTCTGTTTTCACAGCCAGGCTATGTCACTCCGATTCTGGCATTGCTAACTGTACTTCCATGGCTGGGGACGAATGTCAAGTCGATTGAGCTTCCCGGTGGAACCCGAATTGAGTTTCAGACCAGACGCCGACAAGGTGGGAAGCCGCGATGATGGTCAGATACGCTGGATCCAGTCTGGCTGGCGGAGACATCCTCGCGGTTCGGGACGATGTTGGAGGGGAGTTTTCAGCCTCACCCCTGATCCCTCTCCTCCAAAGGAGAGGGGGAGGCACTGCGGCAGGCGGAGATGCCCTCGGTGGTGCAGGGCGCTATTGTGAAGGTATGACTGATCCAAGTCGATTGTTTTCCGGTCGTGTGACCAACTACGTGAAGTACCTGGACGCGATCAGACTGGGTCAATCACATCCAGACCACACCAGGCCCAACTCATCTCCCACAAACGCCGTGCCTTTTCTTCATCGTAAGACTCATCGCTCGAACGCCGCTCTTTGCCATCCACGATGAACTTAACGCCGCCCCTTTCAAACCGCCTGCCGCTCCATTCTGAGCCACCCCGCCGCATCGCTCATCGCCGAGTTGACACCGTCCATCTCCCCGTCTACACTTGCCGCTACTCACTCGCCTCACAGAGCAGGGTTGCTCACCCTTGCGCGAGCCGACCTAACACAATCGCTCTTTTCAAATCCAGAGGATTTTCACTTCGCCATCAACCTGCTTGAACTCCGGATCGCCCGTCACCAACTCGGCCTTGAACTTCTTCGCCACTGCAGCGGCAAAGCAATCGGCATAGGCGATTTTGCCTTTGGCCTTGAATTGGGCGGCCAGTTGGGTCACTTCCCAGTCGGCGTCGACGAAGGCAATCTTCAGCGTGTGCAGTTCAGCGATGATGGCGTCGGCGTGTTTGGCGGAGTGGGTGCGGGTGACGGTGTACCAGAGTTCGCCCACATTGACCACCGACATCAACAGGTCGGTGCCGGTGGCATGCGCCTCAGTAATGATCTTCTCCACCCTATCGGCGGACGGTTCATTTTGAAAAAAAGCCAGCATGGCCCAGCTGTCCAGGACGCGCGGTTTCTTGGCCATTAGAGGTCACGCTCTTTCTGGCGGTCGTCCTTCAATGCGTCCAGGGCGGCGGCGCCTTTCAGCAGCCCGCGCAGGCTGTGGACATACTGCGCCGTGACGGGCTTCAGGATGATGACCCCGGCCGCCCGGTCCTCGATCAGCTCAATGCGCGTGCCTTCTTCGATGCCGAAGTTTTTGCGGACTCGGGACGGAATGACAATTTGCCCCTTGCTGGTGATGGTGGTCTCCATAGTGTTTTTCCTCCTACTGAAGTAAAGTGTATCACAAAAGAAAAAGTAAGTCAATACATGAATTGACTTACATTTTTCACGGTGATAAGTGCGCAGTGCGAATCAACTGAGGGAGCCCACACTCTGGCCTGAACTGAACCGCTAGCACAATAAATGTGTCCAGGGTGGACAGGCTGTCATTCGTCACGCCAAACTGCATGTGTTTCCACTCACCGATTCGCTCTATCGCTGACTCGCCCTACCCCACAGCCGCTTGAGCGCCCGCTTCTCTTCCGGCCTACAAATGCACTGCTCCGGCCGAAGCGCTCCCATCCAAACCGCACCACGCCCAACTCATCTCCTACAACCGTCGCGCCTTTTGTTTGTCGTAAGACTCATCGCTCGAACGCCGCTCTTTGCCATTCACGATGAACTTGCCGCCGACCCCTTCAAAGCGCTCGTTGGCTTCCGCGCCACGCGAACCTCGCAGCCGATCGAGCACCGGCTTCTCCTCCGGCCTAACTTTACAACTTGTAACCAGCGCGCTACAATCAAGCCAGAGGTGCGCTATGGAAACGCCTGTCATCGCCATCGAACTTCCGGCTGATCTATACGCTGAACTTCAGTCATTGACTGCCCAGGAAAATGCCAGAGATCCTGCCGACATGATCGCGCGCCTCGTCGCCGCAGCGCAGGAAAAACACGTCTATCCTCAACCGACGCCCGCGTTTCAGCGCATCCTGGAGCGCGCCACTGATCTGGATGTTGACGACCTCTCGGCGCGAGAATGACTACC
Organism: Anaerolineae bacterium; assembly: GCA_003154115.1. GTDB lineage: Bacteria > Chloroflexota > Anaerolineae > Fen-1058 > Fen-1058 > Fen-1058. The sequence continues at coordinate 1,453 of PMCF01000341.1, read as the reverse complement.
AACGATATGAGCACCTTAAGCAGAGTTAGTCCAACAGCGGTGCTGGCTGTGAACGTTCGATTCACGCCGGACGCGCTGATCGTGTCGCTGTCGGATGGCCGCGAAGTCTCCACTCCACTGGAATGGTTCCCGCGTCTGCGCGACGCAACTGCCAAACAGCGCAAGAACTGGCGGCTCATCGCCAAAGGCATCGGCATTTACTGGGGAGAAGTAGACGAAGACATCGCCGTGTCTACCTTGCTAAGAAACTTTTGACGAATGTCTCATGAAATGCAGCATTGAGAATTGCCCGGGCGAATATCAGGAACAATTTATCTCGCAAGTGTTCACGCGCCACGGTGAATCGATCGTCATCGAAAACATTCCGGCCAAAGTCTGCGACCTGTGCGGAGATACGGTTCTCGACTGGGCTGCCGTCGAGCGCCTCTGGCAAACACTGGATAATCAGCCAAAACCGCGTAAGTTCTTGCCGGTCTATTCGTACACGGCAATCCCCGTCTGAATTCACTCAAGGCGTAAGTGATGAACGACCATGCGGTGCTGGCTGTGAACGTTCGCTTCACGCCGGGTGCGCGCCGGAACGATCGAGGGGAGATCGGCTAGCGCACGTTTGATGTCGCCCGTCATCCAAACGATTTCAGCCAGGCTGGGTTCGCCCTGATTCCCCGACTGATTCACCGCAAATTCCAGGTCCATCAAGGCCGAGCGTTCGGCAGCAGCGCGGGTCGGATAAGCGCGTTGTCGTATTTCTACGCGAGGTTGATCGTTTCCACCAAAGGACGGGAATTTCATTTCCATGGCGTCCACCGTGATTTACCTTTAAGAACACGCAACGTGTCTTTAGCTTGCGCATCATTGGGCTGACGCCGCAGTGCTTCTTCGACATCGGCGATGGCGTCCGATTTGGCGCTGGCACCGTGCAGGGCGAAACGCACCAGTCCGCGGTTGTAGTAGATACGCGCACCCAGTTCAGCATCGTCGGCCTCGACCAGCGCGACGGCTTGATCGAACTCGTTTACTGCACCGCTGAAATCACCCAGCAGATAGTTCATGAAGCCTAATTCGTAATGCGGTTTGGCATGGGTGGACAATTCGGCGGCGGCGTTCCAATACATCTGCCGTGCCCGCCAAAAATCGCCGCTGGTACGCATAATGAAGCCGGCCACCCACACTTCAAACAACGTGCAACGTGGGTAAGCGCGGAAAGCACGATCGTAGTGTTCGACGATTTGGGCATGATCTTGCACTTCAAGGTAGACCTGCAAACGCAGAACCTCGCGCGCCCAGGTCACGCCCAACCGATCGGAGTGGGCGGCGATGTAGCGGGCCAACTCAGCCCGATCGGACTCATGTGGCGCGAACCAATCGAGGGCAAGTTGTTGCCAGTTATCGGATCGAATATCAACGTGATTTTCGACCAGGATTTCATTAGGGTGTGGCTAATCTCAGTTGG
>PMCF01000265.1 GCA_003154115.1 Anaerolineae bacterium | reverse complement strand
CTGGAGGCCGTGATGAATTGATCGGCTCGTTCGGGCAGCTTGCCGATCGAGTGGTGGAGTGTCGTCGCCTCCCATTGATCGCGGGCTTGTGCAATCTCGTTCAACTTGGCTGGATCGAACATGTTCATTCCTCCCAAGAATGGATCGAATGTGGGGCTTAGGGCTTGCCAAGAAATAAGTCCNNGAGTTGTTCTTTGACGGCTTCTTAGGAAGATTATACGCCGAAACGGTGCGCTACGGCGCAGGGATGAGGGCTGCTCGCGCTAGGGTCGTGGTGTCACGTTCGGGCAATACGGCGAGAACATGTAATAGCTCTGTTTGACGATCTGACCGGCGCCATCCTGCACCCAGAATGAACCCGGCTTGGCAATGCAGGCACGATACACAATCTCAACGCGTGCGTCGTCGACGGGCAAGCCATCGTGGAAGTATTGATAGTGGCCATCGCCGCCTCGCGCCGCAAGATTCACGACGATGCGCCATTGATTAGGATTAGACGGATCCGGCCCCTGAGATTCGATCGACCAGGTGAAGCTCAGCGGCCCTCCATTTGAGGGGGGCGTCGCCGTGAAAGTTGGACGCGGTGGGCGCGGTGTCTCGGTGGGCGTCGGCGGCGGCGTAAACGTGGGAGTCGGTTCAGGCGCGCTAAACTTCAACACCACCGTGTTCAACGTGCCCGGCACCAGGCCAATGCCCACCGAGACGTAGGCCGGCGAGAGGAGGATGCGGCGCGCACTCGCATCAGTACTCAGCCCTTGCCAGAGATCATCCAGGAGACAGCCCTGATACATCGCGCTGTCAAGATTGTCGGGGCGTAACAGACCATTCGCTTGCTCGAGGCCGCTTTGCAGCGCCAACACAGAGAGTTGATCGCTGCGGCGCAGCGGCTCAACTCCATTCTCGTGGCGGAGGGCATTCAACCGATTAAGCAGCTCGTCCCCGGTAGAACTGGAAAGCGTACATTGAGGCGCTAATGCCGTGGTGGTCAATTGCAGCGCGTAGAGTTGCGCGGCGCCCGCCGTGGCCGTGGAGGCCGGGGCCAGGGCGGCGAGGGTGCCGGTGGCCTGCGCGGCGACGAGGCGCGTCAGTTGCGCTTCCAGGGTGCGGCGTTGTATCTGTTCGGACACCACACTCTCGTTGAGAGAACGCATACCGTAAAACAAGAAGATAATGAGTGCGGCAAAAATACCCAGGATCGTGGCCAGAGCCGCCAGGTCGATCTTGTTCCGCCGCAGCTGCCGGCGTTCGATGATCTTCTCGGGCGGCGGTTGCCACTTTTCCAGCGTCGGCGCGATTTCTTCTTTGACCCATTCCAATTTTGCGTATTTTTGAATCCACATCCGCTGGAGTTCGACGGCGAATTGATATTTGTCTTCGCCGATGATCACATCGCGCGCCACCAGACTGCGCACGGCTTTTGCCTTCTCGTTGTCGGGGAGCACCACGTCGAGTGTCCCCCACGCCCGATCGACTTCGGCCAATCCGATCGGATGGCTGCGTTTGCCCATCGCCGTCGACAAACCGGCCAGCACCGCTTTTTCAGCGGGTGTGGAATCGTCCCACACTTGCTTCAACACGGCCAGGCCGCGTTCGACGACTTCATTGAGCAGGGCGTTCACGTCGTCGCTGCGCAGGAGCGGGCGGCGCAGTTGCAACCAGCGATTGAACAGCACATGGCACAACAACTGCGTGAAATACGGATGCCCCGACGTGACGCCGAAGATGCGATCGACCGCGGAAGGCTCCAGCCTGTAGTAATCCTTCACGGGTTGTGTAATCAACGCGGTGGCCGCCTCCAGCGTGAGGAAGGAGATTTTGCGGTAGAGGCCCACACTGAAGAGGAAGGCGTACTCTTTCTCCATCTCTTCCAGGCCGCTGCCCAGCGCAAAGAGGAAGTTTAGCCGATCGGAGTGCTGCATCAGATGCCGCAAATATTCGAAGACGCTCTTGTCCAACTTGCCCGCATCGATCTGCTCTTGCAGGCGGATCGCTTCGTCGAGCATGAGCAGAATGTGCCGGTCGCCGATGGCGTTCCACACCTGCGGCAGGAATTCATTCTCAAACGCCGCGCGCCCGTCCTGCATGAATTCGGCCCGCTTCAGCGGCGGCAGCTCGATCTGGTGTTCTTTGCGCAGCGCCCGCACGATCGTGTTGGCAATGTCCCACAGGAAACCATCGACGCCGTTAATGGCGAGGCCGTGCAGATCGACAAAGATGCACAGGTAGCGTGAATCGAGGTGGCGATGCATCTGGTACAGCGCGGAGGTCTTGCCCGTGCGGCGCTGCCCATAGAGCACGATGACGTTATCCCGGTGCCGGCCGGTGAGCGCCTGCCGCACGAAAGCAAACACGTTCTCGCGCCCGAAGAACATTTCTTCGCCGGTCACGGGATTACCGGCGATGTAGGGATTGACCAGATCGCCCATAGGTTCCGCTGAATTAACGCGCCAACACGCCGCGCAGCAAGGGGGCCGCGGTGAGCAGGTTCTTGGGATCGCCCACCCAGCCGACGATCAGATCGCGGTACTTGCTGCTGATCTTGGGCAGGATCTGGCCCATTTCATGCCTGGCGGCCGAGGACAGTTTGTCGACGGTGGAATGGTTGGAGCGCAGCCATTCCTCGTAGGTTTGCGCGTCGTGCGCCACATCGGTGATTTCTTCGGTGATCCAGTCGCCAAAGGCGGCGCTGAATAATTTGTAGCCTTCGGGTTGCTCGCTGATCAAGCCGCGCTTTTCCAGGCGTGACAAGGTCTGATCGGAGCGCACATAGTATTCGTGCAGATCGGAAACGTCAAAGCGTTGTTCGACCGCTCGCCCGCGCCGATCCAGCAGCGCCAACACGGTGAGCACGATTTTTTCGCGTTCGTCGGACGTGTGCCAGTAGCTGGCCAGGTGCGGGGCTGCTTCCTGATACAAGTGCGCGCCCACAAACTGGGCCCGATCCAGCAGCGATAGCGGCTGCTTGTAAGACTCGTAGGCATGATGGCACGCCGCCTGCAAGAAGTACGGATGCAAGCCGGCGACACGAAAGATCATATCGATAAAGCCCACTTCAAAGTGGACCTCCGTGGGGCGCAGCGACGTCTCGATGAGCTCGAGCGCCTGGTCGGCGGTGAACAGCCCGACGTTGATGTTGGCGAAGATGTTGAAGAACGGCGACGAGCGAATCGCTTCGGAGTGGCACAACTCAATCAGCTCGCGGCGGCTTGAGGTGACTAATGCCAGATGATGCTGAATCGCCAGGCTGCGCAAGCCGTAGAAAAAGTCCGTGCCGAAGTTGGGATTCGCCGTCACTTTCTCAAATTCGTCCAGCAGAAACACCACGTACTGGTTCTTGTCGTCGACGATGTCGAACAGGTCGGCCAATGCAAAATTATCGATCGCGTCCTGCTGCCGAATCTCGTCGATGGCTTGATGCACCACCGGGTCCTGGCAGACGCGGCCCATCTGCCGCAGCAGGCGCTGCCACAGCCGCACCGGCGTGACCTCCTGATTCACCATTTGCAGATCGACGTAGACGAACATGTGCGTGCCGGGATTAAGATCGTAGTTGCGACGCACGTCACGATCGGCCAGGTAATTCAGCACCGACGTTTTGCCGATGCGCCGCTCGCCCACTAGCGAACTCGACTCGAATTCGGCGTTGCGCAAGCGGCTGAAAACCAGTTCAATTTCGCGTTCACGTCCGAAGAAACGGCGGGGATCGGAAATGGGGTTGCCGTAGGTAAAAGGATTATTCGTCATGATAGAAGTGTTCACTCGGTGCGCGGCCCGGCGCTGAGTGATTGTAAGCGATGCAAGGGAAGAAAGTCAAATGAAGGGTTCAAACGAAATTCACACCTTGCTTTTATTCACGCTACGAACTTCCACGCGGGCTGGCGTTGACCAAGCGGATCTTGAACCACCGTGGCGAGTGAGAATAACGCCGACCTTACTCTGGTTTGATCGCTTGAAGCGCTTGTGCCGCCAGTTGTCCATAGCTGCCGTTCGGTTCGATGTGCTGCGCTGTCGTGTATTGTTCTCGTGCGCCGTTCTGATCGGCGCGCAGCTGTTGAATGTGACCGGCGCGATAGTGTAGCCCCGCTTGCACATGGACGAAATCACGCGGCGCCACTTTGAAGGCTTGCTGCAGCACTTGCTCGGCTTCGGCGTGCCTGTCGAGCAGCGCCAAAGCCCAGGCGCGATTTCCCAGAATTTCACTGCGGACGTGGCGTTCTAGCCAGCGCTCTTCAAAAGAACCGCGATGAGCTTGTAACGCCCGATCGGTTAATTCCAGCGCGCGCTGCGCCTCTACACCTTGCCGCAAGTACACATCCGCCAGATCGTTAAACACGCCGCCGCGATCGGCTTTGATCGCGATAGCGCCTTCCAAGAACTGAATGGCTTCGTCGTAGCGCCCCAACGCTGTTAAGGCACAACCTACATTCTGTAAGGGAACACTACCACTGCTGAGGATTTCACGCCCTGCCGTCACTGATTGGATAAATATCTGCCGGGCTTCTTCCGGGTGACCGCTCCATAACAGGATCAATCCTTCCAGCGTCAGATAAAAGGCGCGAAAGGCGCTGAATTTCTGTATCAAGCGAGCGCGCCGGATCGCTGTGTCGTAGTCGGCGCGGCGGGCCGCGGCCATGATCCAGAAGTGCGGCACAAGCACGTAGGTTGAGAAGAGCAGCAGAAACATCAGCAGAAAACCGCCGAATACAACCGGAATGCTCAGCAGTGGATGGCGGATGAGGCGAATGATCCCCTCGATCATGATTAGTGTGGGTAAGAAGATAAATGCGAAGAAGAAGAGCATCGCGACGATTTGGGCCCGCGACATTGGTGGTTGGGGTGGCTGGACTGCCGCTGAAGTAGAATCGAGTGCAGGCTTTTTCGTATGGCGCTTCCTCACACTGCTGAGCAGCCCACCGCCAGCGAATGTCAGCACCATAAAGATGATTAACTTGAGCGACTGCGGCGCGGTCGGCCAGAGAAGATCGAATCCGCGCTCGAGCAATAACAGAACAATCATCAGTGCGCTGAAGGTGATGATCATTTCGATTGATAGACGAAGCATCCGCCTTGGGGATAGCGGTTCCTTGGCCGGCCTGGTTTCAGGTTCTAAAGCAACATCAGGCAGGACGCGTTGGATGATAGCAGCGCCTCGCGCCCGGCGTTGTTGCTCCGGCTTCAGCGACCATTTGAATAGAGAGAAGTACAACCATAGACCGCCGATCGTCAGGCCCACTATCAACACGATGGCTAAAATGGCCAGGCCAATTGCAGAAGATGGGTCCGTGTTTGTGGAGACGGCGGTCGTGATCAATAGGGTGCCGGCGACCATGCCCATCATGCTGAGGCTGCCAACGACAAACATCAACAGCAAACCTTGCCAGGAACGGCGATTTAGTTTTTGTTCGCGTTGAATGTTTTCGTCAGGTGGCTGAGACATGCAGGACCTTTCAGCGTTAGTTAAGCCGGCAGCTTGCGCGTTTCATGCTTACAGACGCGGTACTGTTTGCAGCAACTCATCGACCGAGGACAGGCGCGGTCCGGGCAAATGCAGCACGACTTTGGTCCTGACAACGCCCATCAGCACCAGCGCCGCCGAGCCGATCAACGCGGCTAGCAGGATGGGAATCAGAAAGGCAAATGGAACACCTCGCGCGGTGTTGCGGATGATTTCTGTCGTCCCGAACAACACGATCAAGCTGAGCGGGAAAAACACCACGGTAATCGCCGTGGTGAGGCGCCCATACCACTTGCCGTAGTGCGCGATGATTTGTTGAGCGCGGCGGCTTTGGCACACATACAGGTGCAAGGAGTTGTGTAGAGGAATCTCCACGCTGAGAGCCTTCCGGAAATCGATCACGCGCTGCTGATGACGCCGCCACAACGCGACTACATCACGGGTGTCCATCAATTCAAGATGATAACCGGCGTGCGGCCAGTTCTCGCGCGCCCAAAGCGGCGGTTCACCCATAGCCCGCTTCATCAGCCAGGTGACGATTTGGCCCGGTGGACTAGATTGGGCTTTTTCAGGCACACCCAATGCGGTTCTTCCAAAATCAGGTCGCCGCGCCGGTTTCGTCGTCGTATCGACGATCGCGCCGTTTTCAAAAATCGTCCGTAGAATGACCACTGGCCCACCAAAGAATCGTTCAACGCTGGCAAAAGTATGTTGATCGGGACTGGTCAAGATTTCATCCACTTCGCCCTGTTGCAGCGCTTGCTTGATCTGCCGGGCATCCGGGCTGTCTGAATTCAGTATCATCTCAGAAATGTGTGGTTTATCGCTATAAGCTTCCAATAGGCCCACACGGCGGAAGCCGCAATCGAGCAGTGCCTGGCGCAGTTTCGGAGCGTGCAGCGCTTTTTCCTCGGCAGCGGGGTCATGACTTACATCACGATAGAGAATGTCGCTTTTCTGCATGAGGATTCCTATTTTGAGGTTCTGGTTTGGTTACTACTCAGTCGCCATGAACTGCATTCACCACAAACTATGAAAACGCCGCTCCGTTCCCCGTCCCCGGGGAACGCCCTCGGGGACGAGGGCTGCGAGCATTTTCAAATCAGCTGTCATGCCCGAGTGCTTCTATCGGGCATCCAAATTCTCCATTGGCAAAGTCGCTGGATTCCCGCCACGCCCTGCCGAAGGGACGAAACGAAAACACGCCAAGCGCGCGGGAATGACATCGCTGCGAAAGCTGAGTAATAACCGGTTTCAGTATAGTGGCAGTCATTCCCCGGCGTCAACATGACAGAGGTCACGTCTTCGACCACGCCTGGCGCTCTTCCATACGAACCGCCCGTTCTGCTTCGTGGATGAGTTTGTTGGGGCTGCGCGAACAGCGAATCGGCGCGTTGGGCGGCGCATACCGATCGGGCAGGGGCGTGGGATGTGCGTTGTAGGTCTCGTTAAAACACGGCGCGTAGAACTCGATCAACGATCGCTCCGCGGCATCGAGATCGTGATCGAGCGCGGCAAACCGATCGGCCCGCGAACTCCACAACTCGATCGTGAAGTTCATCGAGGTGGGCCAGTTGCAGAGAATAAAACGTCCCACGATCGAGCGCGCTTTGTAGCCGTCGGTGATGTGCTGCCACACGCGATCGAACGCGCAGTACGATTGGCCGACGTAGAAGACAATGTCGTCAGCGCGGAAAAGGTACAGATCGAACGAGTGCCAGCCCGGCGGACATGCGGCGACGATGAGGAAGCGTTTGAGCGAGAGGCTGAGGCTGTGATCAGCCATGCCACTCGTTCCACTCGTCTTTCAGAATGGCGTACAGCAGCGTGTCCCACCGGCGATCTTTGAAATACTCATTCTCGCGCAGCCGCCCTTCCAGCCACAGGCCGGCCTTCTCCAGCACGTGGGCCGAGGCGGTGTTGTCGGCAATGCACCAGGCGGAGATGCGATGCAGGTGCAGCTCGGTGAAACCAAACGCGACCATGGCGCGCGCCGCTTCCGTAGCGTAGCCGCGTCCCCAGTGCTCGGGTGCCAGTTCATAGCCGATGTCGGCCTCATGTGCATCGACGGCTTTCAGACGGATGCCGCAGTTGCCGATGAGGTGCTGCTGGTCTTTCAGGACGACGGCGAATTGAAACTTGGTGCGCGGCTGAGCAAACTGCTGCGAGATGAACATCTGCACGAACTGTTTGACTTCCTGCGGCGAGCGATCGATCCAGTGGGTGTAGCGCAGATAACGCGGATCGCGCTGGTAGGCCAGCACGGCGGGCCAGTCATCCTCGACGAATTCGCGCAGGATCAAGCGATCGGTCGTGAGTTGCACAGCGGGTAAAGGAGGAGCATTATCCATTCAAGCGATTAGGTCGGCGCAGTGGTTCGCCCGCTACAAAACGATCGATCGCCAGCTGTGCCTCTTACAGACTTCAACGAATTCCACTTTGTTTTACTGGGCCGTCATGCCCGAGTGCTTACGCCTTACCCGCCGCAATGCGGCGGAGGCGCGCTGGGCGTATCGGGCATCCAAGCTACTGTTGACACTCGGCGCTGACTGGGTCTCTGGATTCCCGCTACGTCGTACCCGGCACGTTGTGCCGGCGACGCGCTAGGTGAAAGCAGGCGGGAATGACGACGCGTTATGATGCCCGTGATCTCACGAGATAGACTTCCGAAGCGCTCCGCAAAACTTCGGACCCAATTTTTGCGCAAATTAGCCGACAATTCATCCGGCCAACACGCTACCGTGTTGCGTTAATCGCTCCAAGTGGGAGACCGACGCGATCTTCTTCGCCAATTTGACCTTCCAGTGGGAGGTTTCCAAACGAGATGCTGAAAACACATAGGCTAACCTCAAAGTCGGTCGATGAAATGTAGCCCAATTTGCGCAAAAATTGGGTCGGAAGTCTAAATTGATCATTGATCATTGAAAATTGTTAATTGCTTATCGATCGATTGGCCCTTCGGGCGGAACGGCTGGTGGCGGCGTCAGCGGTAAGTCGTAGTATGACTCAAGCACCTGTCGCGCTAAGGGAGCCGCGTTGTACGATCCCTGTCCGCCGTTTTCCAAAAAGACCACCACCACAATTTCCGGATCCTCAAACGGTGCATAAGCGACGAACCAGGCATGCGATACATCATTTGGGCCGCCGGTTTCTGCCGTGCCGGTCTTGCCCGCCACACTCTTGGGAAAGCCCTTGAACACAAAACCGGCCGTTCCCCGCGGACTGACAATGACGCCGTGCAATCCGTTCTGAATCGCCTTCAAGGTCGTATCTGAGACGGGCAGCTTGCCCACTACCTCGGGCTGCCACACCTCTTCCGGCGGTTCATTGTTCGATCCGATCTTTTGCACGACGCGGGGCCGATAGAGTGTGCCGCCATTCGCAATGGCCGCATACAGCGTCGCCATTTGCAGCGGCGTCGCCTGCACGTCGCCTTGCCCGATCGCCATGTTGACGCCATCGCCCGGCACCCATGGTTCGCCTTTGGTCTGCTGCTTCCAGTCGGGATCAGGAATCAAGCCGGCGACCTCGGTCACGCCCGTAATGCCGGTGGTGTGGCCCAGCCCAAACGCGCGCGCCATATTTGGCAGCGCAAACGGATCGATATCCTGCACGCGCTTGCCCACTTCATAAAAGACCACGTCGTTGGACGCGCTAAGGCCGGTCACCAAATCGATCGTGCCATCGCCCGCCGTGTTCCAATTGTATTTGCGGAACGCCTGACCTAATCCGTCCCAATAACCAGGATCGAAAAATGTGGACGATGCTTTCAGTCCGGCCTTCTCCATCCCCGCAGCCATCGTGACCGGTTTGAAGATCGAGCCCGGCGGATACGCGCCCTGTGTGGCCCGATTGAGAAACGACTGCTCGCCGGTTGGCTGGGCGGCATTGGGGTTGATCAACGCGTTGGGATCGTAAGACGGATAACTGGACAGCGCCAGAATCTCGCCGGTCTTGGGGCGCATGACGACGATTGCGCCCTTATGCCCGGCCAGGATCTTGTCGGTGGCATCCTGCATCTTCCGATCGATGGTGGTGTAGATGCTGCGACTGGGCATGGCGGGCTGATCGGCCAACGTCTTCACGATCGATCCATCAGCCCCGATGACGGTCAACGTCCCGCCATGCGTGCCGGCCAGATAAGGTTCGCCCCACGCTTCCAATCCCGTCGCGCCCACCCACTCATCGCCACGATAGCCGCGCGCTTTCCACTGTTGCAGATTATCGGCGGTGATCTGCGCGATGTAACCCACGACGTGCGGCGCGATCCCTTTGTACACGCGCTGGGCGCTCTCGCGCAGCTGCACGCCCGGCGACTTCAGCACAGCCGCGTTGGCTTGACTGACATCAAACGGAATATCGCCGAGGGGCACATACCAATCGGGTTTGGCCGACGCGTACTTGGCTTTGATGTCGTCGGGCGGCAGATTCAAAATCGGACTGAGCCCGGCCAACAGCGTCGCCGCGTCGGTAATCTCGCCGGGGATAACACCCACCGTGACGATCTTGCCATCGACCGCCAGACCTTTGCCTTCGCGATCGTAGATGTTGGCGCGGCGCGGAATTTGATATTGAACTTGAAATTGACCGCCGCCTTCCAGATCGGGCCAGATCAAACTATCGTCCCACTTCACACGCCATTCTTTGTTCTCCAGCGTCAGCGTCAGGCCATGATCGGCTTTCAGTGTACCGAACAACGCGGTATCCCATTCGACGTGATAGTTGGCATTCAGCTGGTCGCCTTCTTGCAAGGCCGATCGCAGCTGCGCGCGCACGAACTGCGCCGTCGCCGTCGACTGCGCGGCCGTGTAGCGATTGACGAAGGCTTCCGGCGACAGCCGGGCTTGCGTATCCGCGCTGACCAGTCCATACATCGTGTTGTAGTCGGCGCGTTCCCAGGCGGCCAGAAATTCTTGCGCCACCGGTTCAGCCGGAGGTCGCGACGTATCGACGGTTGGCTGGGGCGTGGGTTGGGGCGTCGCCTTGCCAGAACAGGCAACGGTCGCATAGGCGACGGTAAAGAGGCAGATGAGCACTAGGAGTTTTTTAAGCATGCGCGGCATTATAGCGCGAGTGGGGAGATCGTAACAAGTAACCCGGAACGGGTGATAATTTCTGCCATCCTTGCGAGGGGTTCAGGGTCGATTGATTATTTGCACGAACACCTCTCGCCAGGCTTGTCCCGCTCAACTCCGAAGAACCGATCGTTTTTACTCGTTACTCATTACTCGTTAGGATGCTTTCATACACCGGACAGTTATAGCCCAAGTGTTTTTGACACAGCGTAGGTACCTGACCGATCGGTTCCACGCCCAACTGGCGCAGCGATCGCACGATGTGGCAGAGCGGCAAGCCCATCACGTTCGCAAAGCAGTGATCGAATCGATCGGCAGGATGAAAACCGGTGTGTTGAATGGCATACGCGCCGGCCTTATCGAACGGATCACCGCTGGCGATGTAGGCGTCGATCTCTTCGTCGGAATAGCCGCGCATCTGCACAGCGCTGCCCGCGAGGTCAGTGACCATTCGATCGGTATTCGTATCGATCAAGGCCAGGCCGGTATAGACTTGATGGGTGCGATTCCGGAGACGCTGCAGCATCGAGCGCGCGTCGTCGGCATCGCGCGGTTTGCCCAACGGTTCACCATCTAACGAAACCACCGTATCGGAAGCGAGCAGGATGCAACCCCACAGGGGCGCTTCGCAGGAGGCAGGAGGCAAGAAGCCGATTGAAGCGGCGCGCGCTTTCTCAACACTGAGACGCCGTGCCATTTCATCGGCACGTTCGCCGGGCAGGGGGACTTCGTCGATGTCGGCCGCGGTCGTGTCGACAGGCAAGCCGAGCAATTTGATCAACTCACGACGACGTGGCGAGGCCGAAGCCAGCAGGAGATGGGCTTTGACGCTGTGATCTGGATGTGCTATCATCGTTTCAACCTGTAAGTGACCGTAGAATCAATTGCATCCTTCGACACTGCGGTAAACCAGGACCGCACCGCTCTGGATGCGTAGGATGAATGAACTATGACTTCTCGACGTTGGGCACTCTTCATCGGTATCAATATTCTGGTGTCGGCCATCACCGCGCTGCTCGTCATGAATCTGTGGGAGGCGAATCGCGCTGCTCCGCGCCCGATCGTCCCGACGGCAGTGCCTACGCTGAACGCCGTCGCTCAAACACAGGTGGCGGCCACCGTCGCGCCGACGGTAACACCCACGCCGGCCGGCTCACGCAAGTATCTCGTCGAATCCGGCGACACTTTGAGCGAAATCGCCCGCAAGTTTGATGTGTCCGTCGACGACCTGGTGGCGGCCAACAAACTCACCAACGTCGACATCCTCTCGCTGGGGCAAGAGCTCATCATTCCGGGCAGTCCACTCACACCTACACCCACGCTCGTGCCGATTCCCACTTCAACGCGTTCGCCGCTGCCCACCCTTCCGGTGAGCGGCACAGCGGCCACCGCGTTGGGGGAATACTTTGTCACCATTCGTGAAATCAAATCGCCCGGCACGCTCGCGGCGGAACAGGTCATCCTGACGAACCTGAGCGGTCAAGTCAACATGGCGGGCTGGACGATGACCGACGGTGAAGGTAACAAATTCACTTTTCCTAATTTGACCTTGCTCTCCAAAGGCGAAGTGACCGTTCATACCGGCAAGGGTACGAATACTCCAACCGATCTGTACTGGGGCCAGACCGAACCTCGCTGGAGTAAAAGCAAGGTCGCGTACTTGCGCGATCCATCCGGGAAACTGATTGCGACCTATCAAGTGCCGTAGTTACTACTCAGCCGTCATTCCCGCGAAGGCGGGAATCCACTGTCGGCGGCTGGATTCCCGCCTTCGCGGGAATGACCTTGCACAGTCCGGCGTTCCGGCTGAGTAGTAACGTCCCGTAAGTGAATTCCCCTCGCGTTCTGAGCGGAGCGCAGCGCGGTTGAAGAACGCATCCTTCGACTGCCACCTCGCTGGTACTCGGCGTTCGCTCAGGATGCTTGAACAACAAAACAGCCGCCTAAGCCAGGCGGCTGTTGGGGCCTACGCCACTAGGGCCTACGCCACTCGTCATTCACTCAAGTTCTAGCTCTTCTTCTGCTCATCAGTCAAAGGCGTGGTCACGGCGGGCTTGTCCTCTTCATCGCCTTGAATGCCCTTGCGGAACTCGCGCATCCCCGTGCCTAGTTCTTTGCCGATCTTGCCGATGCGGCCTACACCAAACAGAATAACGACAACCGCCAAAATGAGAAGTAATTCGGGCACACCCAACTGCATGCTACTTATGCCTCCTGGCCCAAGGCCTTGTGTGATAAGAAGATTATAGCACAGGATACCCTGACAGAAGATTAAAGCTGACGCCAGTATCGTTCGGCCGCTCGACCTTGTCCCACCAGTTCCGCATAAGCGCGCAGGCGCAGCGCCACTTCCTCATCATCTCGATAAAACGTACTGATCTGCGAACGATGCAGTAAGAACGCCTCGATCTTGGCTTGCAGTGCGTCCTCACTCAACCCGATGGTGTCTGCCTGCCACTCGGTGCTGCGCCAGACGTGGGTCATGCGCTCTGGCTGTTCGGCGTAAGGATAGTCTTCATAGTAGATCGATTCCACAGTGAGTTGTTCTGCGGCCAGTCGCGTAATGACATGATCGACATGCAGGCCGGCGGTAAGCGGTATCACCAATCGAGCGTTGGATACCCGCCGAACACGTGGGCGCAGCGCCTCGGTTACCCGATCGACGATCTCCTCTTCATGGACTTTGCCGAAGATCGTTTCTTCGGTTTCGTAGATTGGCGGCCTGTTCTCAGCGGCGCGATACACCGCATCAGCAAAGGGCAGGTGGATGAGATAACAACCCAGCCGATCGCATGCCGCGCGATCTTCATCCCGGCGGCGCGCGGGCGCATCATCGCCCAACTGCCAGCGCACTTGTAAACTGCGCGCAAAATCGGAGAGCGGCGCAGTCTCCGATCGATCACCGCTGAAGATCGTGACCACGATCGGGCGTTCACCGTTTTGCGCCAATTGATAGATCCAGCCGCCGCAGGATAACACGGCATCATCGGGATGCGGCGAGAGAAAAATCAGGCGATTCGCGGGCATTTCGTTGACAGTCCTTAGTGGGCGTGTTACAATCTTGCGCGCAGTGGGTTGGGCCGTTAGCTCAATGGTAGAGCAGAGGCCTTTTAAGCCTTTGGTTCAGGGTTCGAGTCCCTGACGGCTCACACTCGAAACGCCCGATGAAGATTATACTTTATCGGGCGTTTGGTTTAGCGGCTGTTGCTCAAACAGAAGGTGAGTCATGAAACGAACAGACGCCCTGCGCAAAGTCCGTACCGTGTGTGAGCGACTCGATCAGATCGATCTGGCGACGTTTCCCATCGTGTCATTCAAGTTGTATCTGTTTGGTAGCGTATTGACGGACAAACCTGATCCGCATGATGTCGATCTGGTGCTGACCTACGACGAGCGGCCCGACACTGATCCGGCTGAGATTGCGATGCGATTGGCCTATCATGAGCCGCTGCCCTTCGATCAGGCCAGTACACAACTGCGGCGTGGCATGCAGTTGGTGCAGATTTATCAAGCCCGCTTCACACTGGCAACCTGGGAATATATCCTGTTGTTTCCACGCGCCGAGGGTCTGCGGCTGATCTGGAAACCGGGCTTGAACTGGCCGCGCATTCTGGAAGATCTTGCCGCGCACCCCACAATTTGGCAGGGTGCGCGTCCCACTGATGCTGTCGAGCGCTTTGACGAATGGCGGGCGGCAGCAATTCCCGTTTTGAGTTTG
>PMCF01000235.1 GCA_003154115.1 Anaerolineae bacterium | reverse complement strand
ATTTTTACGAATCTGACATTGTCAAACTAAGTATCATGCTCGACGCACCGATGATACTTTTGCGCCTAAAAGTATCATCGGTTTGCTAAGCCGTTTCCGCCACGGCTTGCAGTATATCGCGCGCGACAAACACACGCCCCTGTGGTGTGGCTTCGACCTCGTGCAAAATGCCAGCCTTAACCAACTTTTGAACATTGTTGGCCGCACTACGGTAAGTGATCCCCAGCAGCTTTTGAGCCTGCGGGATGGTGAGCATCGGCGTGTCAAACAGGCAGTCCACCAGGCGGAGCAATAAAGTTGAGGACCGCGTCCGAGTCAACTGTCCACGCCACTGCGCCTGCCAGACCTTGATCGCGCGTCCCGTAGGGCTGTTTTGAAAACGGTCCAGGTTCATGTTGTACACCGCCGATTGGCTATGCAGCGAATTATACACGAGTCACAAAGAACAAACCGGCCACGGTAGGAATCTATCAAGCGGGTTAGATTCCAAGCTTTTTACAAGCAGTCTCGAAGGGCATGTCCGTCGAGTGCTGTTTGGCTTTCAGCAGCCGCTTCTTCATGGCCGGGCTTTTCAGCAAGTAAGCGGTTTCGCGCTCAGATTGAATGTCCTGCCACAGTTTGAGTGGGATGATGACACTCTTGGGGCGACCGTTTTTATCCAGGACGTATTGAACATCGAATCGCGCCATAGGGTGCCTCCTTCATGTTCCGAGTATATCAGTCACTGGAGCGTGTTGCAATGCGCCGACTGGTATTTGGCCCATCCCTCACCGAACCGTTTCTTGACCGTGCTTCGGCCAATCGCTATAATGCTTGTATTCGTCCTCAGCATCGAGGCTGCGCCATGCTCAATCAAAGTAATCTATCTTCCGAGGAACGCATTCGCCGGGCGGTCCGGGCAGTCAAGCTGGAACGAACGCCAGCCTACACCGAAATTCTTCGACGGATTCCACCCGAAAACAAGATGGCCAACGCGAACAGCCTGTTCATCATGGCGCGGGACGCGCTGTATTTTCAGGAGATTCGACGGGGGCATTCCCCCGAAGAAGCGATGAAGATCGCCGCACAACGACTGTTGAGCTTGCATGATCGGTAATCCCATTTCACCAGACGATCAGCGCGCTTTCAATCTCCGCCTGTTCACTACTCTGGAATCATTGGGCGTGACCTATGCCATTGGCGGTTCCGTGGCGGCGATGATGTACAGCGAACCGCGCTTCACGATTGATGTGGATTTGATGGTTTCCGCCCCGTTGCAACAACTCAACCAGCTGGTGCGCGAAGTTGAGAGTTGGCAGGTGTACATCACGCCCTTTGAGGCCATCGTCGAAACCAACTTGCCGGGCGGCATGCCTTTCAATATCATCGATGGCACGATTGGTACGAAGGCTGATCTATACATTGCCCAGAACAGCGGCCTGGATGCTTCAGCCATGGCGCGCAGGCGCAAATTGGTGTGGGACCGGGAAACGGGTACAGCCGCTTGGTTTCTCTCGCCCGAAGACGTCATCCTATACAAACTCAGCTATTACCGGCAGGGTGGCGAGGTTGCCCAGAAGCATCCAACTGACATTGCTCGTATGCTGGATATGATTGGCTCGCAATTAGATCTGACCTACCTCTCGCAATGGGCTACCGCGATTGGCGTCGCCGATCTCTGGCAGGCTCTCTGGGACGAGTTTCAGAAACCGTAGCTTTGCTGCCTGAAAACATTATCCTGCGAGTTTTCTGGCCGTTATTGCTCACTCGGCATAGCAGCTCCTCAGCTCAAAACACCCCCGACTCGCACAACAAGGGCCATTGTAGTGATACTTTATCATGCGAGTTGCTTCACGCCGCATCCAATTCCGGATCATTCACATCGATCACATAGCGCCACCAGTTGTTGGCCACACCATTGGTTCGCCCGGGCACCTTGGGCAAGCGCTTGAACCACCACTGGTGATGGGCACGAATATCGCCGTTCCCCCACGCCGAACAATTCAACGTCTTCACTTCACCGGTCAGATTCGGGAAGTTCAACCAATCATCGGCGCGCGTGGATACCGGACGCCCGTTACCCCAATCGTAATCCCGCACACTATTGGGAGCCCAGTGCATCATGCCCACTTCAGCCTGCCCCGGCGCGATCTGATCGTAGCGCGAAAAGACCTTCCACAAGTTTGCCTCGCCGGGCACGTTGCGCCAGCGATAGTCCAGTACCGACTCCGCGCGATGTCCCAGGTCCTCCAGCATCTCGCCCACGCCACGCTCATAACTGAAGCCCATCAGTACGAAACGCTTGCGGCACACGTCGGTGTTCTCACACGCCGGCGCGTTACACCAGAACGCGCCGCGTCCCGCCATGCGGGATTCGTAGAAGCCCAGGCCGGGCGCACCGAAGAGCCACACTTCGTCGAAGTCGCCCTGCGCGATGCGTTGGAGCAGCCGCAGTTCATTCATGACGCGTCCATAGTCCATCCAGTCGGGAGCATGATAACGTCCGGTCCGCAGCGCCTGCAGGTACGACGCGACATCGTAAGCAAACTGATCTTCCTTGATGGGAAAGTCAAAAAGCCGCGCACACCGTGTATTTGGATGCCTTCTGGATCGATCAAACTGAAGTCACGAATGCCATGTATGCCAAGTGTGTGAAGGCGGGCACGTGTCAAGCGCCGGTGTCAACCAAATTCCCGTGAGGGGTTGAAGACTCTATACGGTTGATCTATACTAGTCCATTCTAGTCTAGATCATGAAACCGTAGTCTGCCCGCACATTCGCCTTAGGAGGCGAGTTATGTTTACTTCCGCCGACCCGGCAGGACAGGTGCTGCTATTGATAGTGATCGCGTCGTCTGGCCTGTGGTTTTTCGGTGGTACTTTGGTAAAGGCCATGATGGAGGAAGACCATCCTGGTTCTCACGAGTGGTGGTATTACAAATGGATGCTCATTAATCTGGTCACCGTGGGAGGCGCTGCTCTGTTTAATAGCGCCGCTGCTGGCTATATCTGCGGTGGGCTTGGCGCTCTCCTCTGGATTGTGAGCAATAGAGAATAGAGGGAGAAGTGTCAGAGGATCACAAATTCCCGGAGTGCGCGTCAAAGTTTTTACGAACGCTTAGCTTGAGTCAGTTGACGTTTAGTTTTGAGCACCGCCGGTTGCTTTCGGATCACGTTGCGGATGCGGCGGATTTGTCGATCCAGACTGCGCAGCGTGTTCAGCGCATCCGCCGTATCCGGCCCGGCGTGATGAGCCACTTCATCGTAACTGAGATAAGTCGTGTAGATGGCGGGCACGTCGCGTACCGGACGAAGATGAATTTCTGGCGGGATTCAACCAGCCGGACAGCAGGTTGATGAGGGATTGCAGGAACGAGTTGGGAGTAGGCATGGGAACCCTCCTGACATGGAACCAACGTGTCGGCCCGTCTTAGATCCAACGGGGATTAGCGCACCTGATCATCGCGAGCGGAGCCATTCACTTTGGATTGTAGCACAAAGAATTGAAGTAATCCGCGCCGGACTAATAGCGCGAACGCGATCCAGCATCGACAACCGCCCCTCTTGAAACGGCGACAAAGTCCCCGCCTCAAGAGGATCGGCTGAGGCCGATCCAATGCTACTGCAGGTCTGTTCAGCGGCGTCGTCAGGCGCACCTGTGCGACGCCCGTGCGCTGGATCAACAACTGCGGCGCGATGCGTGGAAACAACAACGTCACATCGGCGCGCGTCGTGACCAGCACCGTATTGTTCGCTTCGTCGACTTGAATGGCGACCACTGCCGCATCCGTGCCTCGTGACCGCAGGATCTACATATCCATTTCCTCCCCTGTCGATGCGCTTTTCGTCGACGGGGGAGGCCGCAGGTGCCGCACGCTTTTGGCGGCAGACAGGATGGGGGTTGCGCACGTTTGACCCACGCCTTCATTCTCGCTATACTTGCCGTATTCAAACTGCTGGGGAAAATTGTAGCTGGAGTTTTTCAAGGCAGTTTTGTATGCACGTGAGAATTCTTGCATATCTTGGAGTAAACCATGAAGCTGACTTCAGTGAATGTTAAGCCGGAACAGCTGTTACTAGATCCAAACAACTATCGATTTCACGATCTAGACGGATATCGCCCGATCATTAACCAACGCAAATACGCAGACGTACATGTACAAGACAAGACCTTGAGTCTCCTTCAGTTCACGCCCGAGTTTCAGTTGCAGTCTCTCAAAGATTCCATTCTTACAAACGGTTTCATACCATTGGAGCAGCTTGTAGTAGAAGAGTACGACACGAGCGATGGCAAAACACGATACTTGGTTGTAGAGGGGAATCGGCGTATCGCGGCAATCAAGACTTTACTGGATGAATACCAAAGCGGCAGCATATCTATTCCGAAAGATATTATGAATACAATCAGAGAGTTCCGAGTCATTGAGCTGACGGGAAGCAAAGATGAACGTGCATCCTTCAAGCAGGTCCTCATGGCAATTAGGCACGTTGCAGGAATTCGTGCTTGGGGAGCATATTGTAAGCGGCCGGGATCTTTGATA
>PMCF01000219.1 GCA_003154115.1 Anaerolineae bacterium | reverse complement strand
AGGTCCAACCCAAGAGCCACACGGCGAGGAACCAGCCCAGCCAGACCACCCGCTGCATTCGCCGAGTCTTGGCAAGAGGCTTCATGGGCACACGCTCCGTCGGAAGATTGGTGCCCCTACATTACCACATCCTCAATGCGGTGATCCAATGTCTTTCTATCGAGTTGTTAAAGTGCGAAATTCAGGCTAAGCCAACCATCTGGGCCGAAGTCAACGCGCAGGGTGACCTGGTCATCCCGCGTGAAACGGCTGAACGTTTCGGCTTGAAGCCCGGTGCGCGGGTCCGCCTGGAGGACGACACGAACCATGTGCGACTTCATCGCCCGGTCACGCAGCTGGCCAAAGTCTACATCGAGCCGACGATCTACTGCAACCTCGACTGTCGCATGTGCATCCGTAATGTGTGGCACGCGGAACTGGGATCAATGAGTGAGGCGACCTACGCGCGGATTCTCGACAACCTCAAGTCGATCGAGCCGCGCCCGACTATTTTCTTTGGCGGACTGGGCGAGCCATTATTCCGCAAGAATATCGCGGACTGGATCACGCAGGCGAAAGCGATCGGGGCAACAGTTGAGTTGATCACCAATGCCACCTTGCTCACAGAGGAAAAAGCGCGCGCGCTGGTCGCCAGCGGCCTGGATAACCTGTGGATCTCGATCGATGGCGCGACGCCCGAAAGCTTTGCCGACGTGCGCCTGGGCGCACAGCTGCCGCAAGTCATCGAGAATGTGATGCGCCTGCGCCGTTTGCGCAAAGGCGGGCATTTCGCCAAGCCTGAGATTGACATCGCTTTTGTGGCGATGAAACGCAACATCCACGAACTGCCCGAGGTACTCAAACTAGCGCTGCGCCTGGGGGCGCGGCAATTCAGAGTGAGCAATGTGCTGCCCTATACCGAGGAATTGCGTGACGAGATTCTGTACGCGCAAGGCTTTCGCGATCTGGCCTACATGCCTTCCCCGCGCATCCCGCGCTTGAGCCTGCCGAAGATGGAGTTTGACGATCTGACCAGCACCCCGTTAATCGCCGCGCTGCACAGCGGCTACAACGTCAGCCTNNGCACTTGAAAACGGCGCAGAAACGTCTGTTCTGGTGTTCAAGATGTTAGCGAACACTACATAAAACAACACATTCTGGGTAATATTAACGAGTGTGATTTGATGGACTTGTGGCTCGATCCAGACTATGTGCACTATCGTGAACGCGTGCATAGCTTTGCCTTTGCACCCTGCACGGCCTGTGGCGGATGTGAACTACTGGAAACTAACGAAGAGGATTGCCTGGGCAATACCTTCCCGTCGTGCGGCTGCTGCCTGTGGGCACAGGGCCTGATTCAGTGTCCGTAATCAGAATTCAATCTCAATTTCACGAGGAGTAACGCCATGTTAGACATCAAAGTATTAGGCCCCGGTTGTGACAACTGCAAGAAAGTCGAGGCGCTGGCGAAGCAGGCCGTCGCCAATCTTGGCGCCGAGGCCACGATTGAGAAGATCATCGATCGGGCGGAGTTACACCCCTGGTCTCGTCATCAACAACCAGCTAGTCTGCGGCGGGCGCATCCCCACCGAGGCGGAAGTGATGACGTGGGTGGCCGATGCGCTGAACTGAAGAATCACATGACCACCAATTACCTCGAATTGCGAAATCATCTCGAAGAACGCTTGACGCAGTTCGGGCGCGAGATGCCCGGTCCGATGTCGGGCTTTGCGCGCCTGCACAAGAAAGCCGTGGAAGACGGCGCGTTGAGTGCGAAAGTGAAAGAGTTGATGGCGCTCGCCATTAGTATTGCCGTGGGTTGTGAAGGCTGCATAGCCTATCATACGCATGATGCGATCCAGGCGGGTGCGACGCGGCTCATTGTGCGGGTGCGCGCCAACTACAAACCAGAGGCGTTGCGCGTCGCCGCATATACTCTCATCGAACCGGTACACTTTGTGATGGAACGCGGGATGTTGCCAGGCATCAAGCAGCGCGCCGAAAGCGCTGACGTGGCAACAAACCGCCGATCTAATGATTGACATACCGCCTCGCTCACCGCCGTCACAGGTGAGGGTCGTCCAATCATCATGCCGATCAACGATATCAGGCATATAAATGGGCGGCAGTTATTTCACATCCAGCAGTTCGACCTCAAAGACCAGCGTGGTGTTCGGTGGGACAGCGCCTTCAGCACCCTGCGCGCCATATGCCAGACCGGGCGGAATGGTCATGGTGCGCTTGCCGCCAACCTTCATCCCGCGCAGACCTTGATTCCAGCCGGGGATGACCTGATTACTGCCCATCACAAAGTCGAATGGCTGCCGGTTGGCGGTTGAGTCAAACTGCGTGCCGTCGGCCAGCTTGCCGGTGTAGTTCACTACCACTGTCTTGCCATCAACCGCCTCCGCGCCAGTGCCAACTTGCGTATCCTCGATCTTGACTTTTGGAATATCCACCAGCTCGACCAGAAAGATGAGTGTGGAGTTGGGTGGAATGACACCCGCACCCGCCGAGTTACCGTCATAGGCCAGATCGGGTGGAATGACCAGTTTGCGCACGCCGCCCACTTTCATCGTGCTGAGACCTTCAATCCAACCTTTGATCACGGTGTTCGGCATAATGCTGGACGGCCCGCCGTCTTCATGCAAACGTGACGCATCGAAGATCGTGCCATTTTCCAGCGTGCCCGTGTATTGGACAGTCACTGCA
This sequence comes from Anaerolineae bacterium, assembly GCA_003154115.1. GTDB lineage: Bacteria > Chloroflexota > Anaerolineae > Fen-1058 > Fen-1058 > Fen-1058. The sequence continues at coordinate 13,405 of PMCF01000219.1, read as the reverse complement.
TCGTCCGGCGTCGGTGAATCGCCAGTGCCCATTGCGAGATCGACGTACTTCAATCCGGAAGGCGTGGTGATCAGTTTATCCGATTGGTAATTGCTAATGCGAGTATCGACATTCGCCTTGCCACAGCCGGCAAGACCTATGACGAGCAGGGCGAGCACGGCCAACCCCAGAGTGAGAGTGATACGTTTCATGATTCTCCTTGTAATTCACCGATCGAGTCTGAACTCAATCGGCGTGACATCTGTAATCAGCGCTCGATTATAGCACAAGGCCCTGTGGCTATCGATTATCAGGTGCGAGCGCCTGTGTGACATTTTCTCTTCCGATCCGTGACATTTGCTACTACTGACTATAGCAAATTAGGGGTATTTTATTCTGGACTCATTTTATCCAGTTTTGTCAGGAGTCGATCTTTGGAAGTCACCCAACAAGCTGATTATGCCATGCGCACCGTGCTGGAGTTGGCGCTTCACGCTGATGAAGAGTGCATCGCCTCTAGTGAAATCGCTCGCCAACAGTGTATCCCCGCACCCTTCCTTGCCAAGATAGTCGCGCGGCTGGCCGCGGCTGGCATTGTCACTACGCAGCGTGGGGTGAACGGCGGAATCCGCCTCACCCGGCCGGCCAATGAAATCACACTACTAGATGTCGTCGAAGCCATCGACGGACCGATCACTTTGAATCGCTGTATGCGCATCCCAAATGACTGCGCACGCAGCAAAACATGCGTCATCCATCCAGTGTGGCGTGCCATCTGCACCGATTTACGCATTCGGTTGAATAGCTTCCACTTCGCCATGTTGGCCGAAGATGTTAAAAGCAAAGCAGGTACATCACCTATACCGACGACTTGCTTGTTTGGAGGATAGGTGCAGGGCTGCTCCAGCGTCGATCAATCTGGCGCTGCGTTAGTGTACCAAAGGGCGCAAGGCTGGGCAAGCCTAGCGTCGCTCCTTGTGTTCTGATAGTCAATATCGAGGTAACCGCGATATGCATCGAATTCGAGCCATGTTGGCAAAATTCCGGACATCTTCATCCAGCATTGAGCTGCGCCGCTTGCGTTGGGTTGCGCCGCTGATCGTGTTGACGCTGGCCGCGATCCATCAATCGCTGTTGCACTGGCTGGCCGATCCACTGCCCGCCCCCTGGCGTTTTGTGGCGGAACTCCTGTTGTATGCCTTCACTGGCAGCGCGGTTGTCTGGGTGGGCCTCAGCTGGATTATCGTCGAAGGGACGGCCCGCCAAGCGCAGCTGCAAGCGGCTTATACTGAACTTGAAACCAACCACCAGAAACTCCGCGCCTTGCATGATCTGGGTGAACGGTTGTCCGCCGCCGACGACGAACAGGCTGTGCTCGAATTGGCCGCGCAGGCGCCTTTGCAGCTCACCAGTGCGCGCGCGTCGACCGTCGTATCGTTTGATAACGAGCACGATCGGCTCAAACTAGACATGGCCTGGGGGCTAAGTGACACTTATCTGTCTGCCTTACGTGCACGCATGGATGCCGGCATCCCGGCGCAGCGCTGTCGTACCTGTATTCCGCTCAAAACAAAAGCCACCAGCGATTGCCCACTTTTTATTGGTCTCCACGCCGTTGCGCAGATGGAAGGCATCGGTTCGCTCGTGTGCCTGCCCATGTCACGTGAGCAGGAACGCATGGGCGTCATGTCGGCCTATTTCCCTTCGCCGGATGGACCGCCTGAAGATCAAGTACGGCTGTTGAATATTCTCAGCGGATCGATCGCCGCTTTGCTGGAAAGCTTGCGGGCACGGGCGCGCGAAGTCGGTACATTGCACGCCATCGATCGAACGTTAGCTGGAACTGATCCGTTGAATGATTTCGCCGGGCAGGTACTCGATATCGCGCTTTCCGGATGGGAGGCGCAAGCCGGAGGCTTATTCCTGTTTGAGTCGGAAACCTCAACTTGGACATGTCGCGCCGGTCGCGGTCTGGGCGACGCTCTCACTGATCCGCGTTTCGATTTTGCGTTGCAACTGGCACGTCAGACCCACACGACCGGCGCACCGCTAGTCATTCCAGGCCCCGGCGGATTAGGTCACACCGATTGGCAATCGGCGGCCGCGGCGCCGCTCATCACTGAAGGTCACACCGTGGGCGCCGTTGTGTTGGGCGCGCAGCGTCAGCGAGTTTTCTCGGAACATCATATCGAGTTGTTAGCGACGATGGCGCATCAGGTCGCGCTGGCAATTCGCAACACGCAGCTTTATACTCAACTCGGCGAAATGGCCGTTTTTGAAGAACGCTACCGCCTTTCACGCGAAATCCACGACGGGTTGGCCCAGACCCTGGCGTATCTCGGTCTGCAAACCGAACGTCTGGAAAAGCTGCTCGCAGCCGGTCGAAACGAAGCCGCCACCGCTGAGCTGGCTGAAATGCGCCAATCGTTGCGGGCGGCTTACGTCGACGCCCGCGAAGCGATCGATGGCTTGCGTTTAGGCATCGACAATCCCGACCAACTCGCGATCCGGCTGGCGGAGTATACCCATGATTTTTCTCGCCAGACCGATGTGGAAGCGCACTTTGTCGCGGAGCCGGAAGACGTCACTTGCGATCCGGCAGCCGCCGTCCAACTGCTGCGCATCGCCCAAGAGGCTTTGACCAACGTGCGCAAACACGCGCAGGCTAAGCGAATTGATGTCCGTCTCAGCGCGCGCGCCAACGAAATTGAATTGAGCATCACCGACGACGGGCGTGGCTTTCCTGATCTATCCCAGTCCACGCAAGTTCTCCGCCGACATGGACTCGCCTCGATGCGCGAACGCGCTGAAAGTCTGGGCGGCGCTTTGACGATTGCGACGGGTGTCACGCAAGGCACGCGCATCACGGCCACCATCCCATTACGAGGCCACCACCGATGATTAAAATCCTGATCGCCGACGACCATCAGCTCTTTCGTGAAGGACTGGCGCGCGTCTTGAATGATATGCCAGAAATGACGGTGGTCGCGAGCGCATCCAATGGCGAGGAGGCGATTGCCCGGGCGGCCGAGACCAAGCCCAATGTGATTCTCATGGACCTGAACATGCCCGTCCTGGACGGTGTAGAAGCCACCCGCCGCTTGCGTGTCACGCAGCCGCAGTCGCACATTCTCATGCTGACCGTTTCGGAGCAAGAGCAGCACCTCTTTGCCGCGATCCGTGCCGGTGCACGCGGCTACTTGCTCAAGAGCATGGCCAGTGATGATCTGATCGATGCGATCCGGCGGGCGAATGCCGGCGAAGCGATTGTTGCGCCTAGCATGGCGGTAAAACTCCTCGACGAGTTTGCGGCCTTATCGTCGGCCGGGCAATGGCGCGAATCAGGCGGCGAAGACTTAAGCGCTCGCGAGCGTGAAGTGTTGCGCCTCATCGCGCAGGGCTTGAGCAATAAGGAAATTGGCGCAGCCTTGTCGCTTTCACCGCATACCATCAAATCTCATCTCCGCAGCATCCTCGACAAATTACAGCTGCGCAACCGTGCGGAAGTTGCTGCCTGGGCGGCCCGCCACACCCCCTGAAGAACCCGGCGGATTAATCCTCGCGCCCCAGTGTATCCCCCAAATGGCTACCCCCACTAGCCGTTTTTCATCACAACTATCACCATCTGGCTGAGGACAGATCAGGACAGTCTTGATAAACTTTGTCCAATATGTCAACGCGAGTTTTGTTGGTCGGACAAGGTCTCTTTCGCGACGGGTTAGAGCACACACTTGCTCAAGAACCGACCGTGACGATTGTCGGTTCGGCAACTACGTGGTCTGAGGCCCAGGCGCTGGTGGTGCGTCTCAAACCAGACGTGCTGATTGTCGATCATGCCGCCACCGCGCTACACCAAGCCGATATGACCCCGGTGCTGGGCACAGCTGACCAACCTCTGAAGGTGATTCATCTGACTCTGGCCGAGAGCAAAATGGTGGTGTACGACCAGCGCCAGGTCACCAATGTTTCACTGACGGATTTGCTCCAGGCGCTCAAATCGAGCTCGCAAGGATAACATGACGACCATCGTCGCGGCCAGGCCGACTCAATCAGCGAAATGGCTTACTCGGCTGCTCTACATTTTCTTAGTCGTCCTGATCGTGTCCGTGTTGGCCTTCAGCTTATTCAAGCCGCTCAAAGTTTTGCCACGCGTGAGTTTAGCGCCAGGCTTTGTGTTCACCAATCAGACCGGTGCACGCAAAACCAGCGACGATTATCGCGGCAAGTTGACTATCTACAATTTCACGTACACCGGCTGTGGCGACGGTTGCCCGCAGACTTCCAAAGCCATGCAGGTCTTACGAGAACGATTAAGCCAAGTCAAGACGTCCGATGCGCCTTTTGCCCTGGTCACCATCTCGCTTGATCCCGAGCATGACACACCCGCGCTGCTCAAAACTTATGCGGCTCAATTCGAGCCGGTGCAATCCAGTCCGATCAGCTGGGATTGGCTGACCGGCGACGCAGCGTTGACCAAGTACGTGGTTGGCGGCGGATTCAGTGTGTATTACGAGAAACCGATCGGGCCGGCCGACACCGCCATTCGCTTCGATCCGCATTACGTGCTGGTTGATGGGGCAGGCATCATCCGCGCCGAATATCGCTCAGCCAATCTGGATGTTGAGCGCGTCATGAACGACATCAACATTCTGATCGATGAAGTCCATAACAGTCAGGGCGCCGGTCGTTTAGCTTACGAGGCCGCCCATCTCTTCAGGTGCTATCCATGATCGAAGCGACATCGGCTTCACGGCATGCCAAGCGGGTTCTTCGCCCGAAATACATTATCGCGGTGTTCATCGGTCTCGTCGTGGTTGTGGCTGCGGGCTGGCTAATCGGCACGGCCCTCCGGCCCTATGTCTTTCATGGGACGGTATTGCAATCCCCGTTGCCCGCGACGAATTTCACGCTCACCAGCCATAATGGACAGCCAGTGTCGTTGAGCGATTTTAAGGGACAAGTCGTGCTACTGTATTTTGGCTATACCACCTGCCCGGATGTGTGTCCGACCACGCTGGCAGAACTTCACAAGACGCTTCAAGTCTTGGGTACCCGCGCGAAAGACGTTCAAGTGATGATGGTGACGGTCGATCCTGAACGCGATACGGTGCCGGTGCTGGCGGAATACGTTACGCATTTTGATGCCAGCTTCATCGGGCTGACAGGCACGCCCGATCAGATCGCCCAGATTGCCACGCCTTACGGCGTCGCTTATGCACGACACGAAGGTGACTCGGCGTTGGGCTATCTGGTCGATCACACCGCGACGGTTACGGCGATCGATCGACAGGGTCATGTGCGCGTGATCTTCCCGTTTAACACATCGGCGGCCGACATCGCCGCCGATGTCGAATATTTGCTTAACCGTTAAACTCGGCCAAGGAGACCCTATGGAAAGAACTTACGCTTAATGTCCGCCGCCAGGAGAGCCGTCTAGCAGGTTCAGATTTGATTCTACTAAGGAGGAAGAGCAACAATGGCATCCAAGAAACCAGAGTCTGACCAGTCAGAGCAGCCGAAAGGCACTCTGGCAATTTTGCTGGCCTACATGGTCACCATCATCGTCCTATGGAGCTGGGTCTACCTGACCCTGCTTGAGCGAGGAGTGACGCAATGATCCACGTACATGTCTATGAAAAGTGGTGGATTGTTCTGACGATCATCATGTTGGTCGCCTTCACCGCGGCAATCGGCGTCAGCGCTTTTGCGGCCGGCATTCAAGTCCCGTCGCCATATGCGCTCGTTGATCCTAAGACGGTTGCCAAGACGCCGCCGTTTGACAATCCCGGCCTGCGCGAGTTGTCACCAGGCAAGTATGAAGCCTACGTCCTGGCACAAGCCAGCCCGTGGAAGTTTACCCCGGCGGAGATTCGTGTCCCGGTCGGCGCGACGGTGACGTTCTATGTGACCAGCGTCGATGTCCAGCACGGCTTCAAGATTCAAGACACCAACATCAATATGCAGATCCTGCCGGGTCAGGTTTCCAAACTGACGCATACGTTCGACAAGGCCGGTGAGTTCCCGTATGAATGCACCGAGTATTGCGGCGTCGGCCATCAGAACATGTTTGGCAAGATCGTCGTAGGGCCTTAAGTGATGGACGCCGAACCGGGAGCCTACAACTTACCGCCGACCACGGCTGCCAGCTTTACTCCGGCGCTGACCTCCAGCCTAAAGACCACCGCCGGCAAGCTCATCGTGCTGTTCAAACTGCGCGTGGTTGTGTTGCTCGTGCTGGCCTCGGTGGGTGGCGCGCTATTAGCCTCTGGCGGTCATGTGTCGTTGGGCAGCTTGATCGTGCTCATCGTCACGGGGACGTTGTCGTCGGCTGGAGCTTCGGCGATCAATCAATACTTGGAGCGCGCGAGCGATGGTCAGATGCAGCGCACCCGCCAACGCCCATTGGCGATCGGCGAGGTTGTGCGGCCTCAGACGGTGCTGGAAGTCAGTGTCGTGCTGATCATCCTGGCGGAGACGATCGCGTTGCCCTTTGATCGAGCATTAGCCCTTTTTCTGGGGGCGGGCGCGGTCATTTACGTCGGGGTTTATACCGTGTGGCTTAAACCCCGCACGGTGCTCAACATCGTCATCGGCGGCGCGGCCGGCAGCTGTGCGGTGTTGAGCGGCGGGGCGGCCGGCGGTAACTGGGCTGATCCGGGTGTGATCGCTCTGGCGCTGCTGGTCTTCGCCTGGACGCCGACGCACTTCTGGAGCCTGGCACAAGCCTATCGGGATGATTACGCCCGCGCGGATGTGCCGATGCTGCCCGTTATCGCCAATGCCCGCGCCTCGGCTTGGTGGATCGTGCTGCATACGGGCTTGACCGGGTTTATCGCTTTGATGCTGAGTGTGCGCCCAGCGCTTGGTTGGATGTATGCCATCCCAACCATCGCGGCGACAGTATGGCTAGGTTGGCATTCCATTCGCCTGGTACAGCGGCCTGATCGGTTCCGGGCGTTTACGCTGTTCAAAGTCTCCAACATCTATCTGGGGATCGTCTTACTGGCGATTTACATCGGAATGTTGTTCTAGCGCGATGAGTTTTCGAAACCAACTGTTTTTCTACTATCATCTCCCAATCTGAAAGGAGTGAAGGACATGTTCGCTGCTGAAAAGAAACTAGTTCTCTCGCATGTGATTCTGGCGATGATTGCCCTGGCGCTGGGCACTTTATTCGGCCCGATCCAGGCGTTGGAGCACGCCGGGATTAACCTGTATCCGACGCTGCAATCCGTCGGCGTCCAGTCATACTATCAGGGTTTAACGTTGCACGGCGTCTTGAATGCGCTGGTGTGGACTACCCTGTTCATCACCGGTTTTCTGACGCTCGCCACTGTGACGACGTTGAAGCGCCCCGTCTTTAAGATGTGGATCGGTTGGCTGGGCTTCGCCATGATGGCCGTGGGTGTCGTCATCGCCGCTGTCCCGCTGCTGCTCAATCAGGCTTCAGTGCTATATACGATGTACCCCCCCCTCCAAGCACCCTGGTATTACTATCTGGGCTTGGTCATCTTCGTCGTGGGCAGCTGGGTGTCAAGCTGGAACATCATCCTGACGGTGATCGCGTGGCGACGTGAGAACAAAGGCCAGACAACACCGTTCATGGCTTTTGCCTCGGTCATCACCGTGGTACTGTGGCAAATCTGCACGCTGGGAATTGCCGTTGAGATCCTGGCGCTGATTATCCCGTGGACGCTGGGGCTGGTGCCCGGCATCGACGTCCAGTTGTCGCGCACGCTGTTCTGGTTTACCGGCCATCCGCTGGTCTATTTCTGGCTGTTGCCCGCTTACGTTTCGTGGTACGGGATGGTCCCCAAGCAGGCCGGCGGCAAGTTGTTCAGCGAACCACTGGCCCGTTTTGCGTTCTGGATGTTCCTGTTGTTGTCCACACCGCTCGGCCTTCACCACCAGTATCTCGATCCCGGTCTGACCGAAGGCGCCAAATTCCTCATGGCGGTGTTGACGTTGGCGGTGTTCTTCCCCAGCATGTTGACCGCCTTTAATGTCATCGCTTCGTTGGAGATTGGCGGTCGGGCGCGGGGTGGTAAGGGCCTGCTGGGCTGGATTCGCAAGCTGCCGTGGGGCGATCCTTCGTTTACGGCCCAAACGTTGGCAATGATTATCTTCGCGTTTGGCGGCGCGGGCGGCATCATCAATGCGTCCTATAACGTCAACCTGGTCATTCACAACACGGCCTGGGTGCCTGGCCACCTCCACCTAACGGTCGGGACAGGGGTGACGTTGACGTTCATCGGCATCCTGTACTGGATGCTGCCGCATCTGACTGGCAAGGAGCTGTGGAGCAAACGAGTGGCGTTGTGGCAGGCCTGGATCTGGTTCGTGGGCATGGCGATCTTCTCGACCGGCATGCACCGCTTGGGCCTGTTGGGCGCGCCGCGCCGCACGATGCTGGGTGTCGCGATCGACAACTACGGCACCAGCGAATGGCGCATTCCGCAGCTCATGGTGGGCATGGGCGGGATGATTCTAGGTGTCTCCGCCGTCCTCTTCTTCGTGGAAATGGTCATGACGTTGCGTTCGAAGAAGAAGGCCGTGGTGGAAATGCCGATCGCAGAAGCCCTACACGTCGAGCCGGTACCGAGCTGGTTGAACAACTGGAAACCGTGGTTGGCTGGCACCATCGGGCTAATCGTGGTAGCCTACGGCCCGGTCCTGATTCAACTCGTCGGCAACCTGGCGTCCAATGCGCCCGGCTTCCAATTGTGGTAAATCTCCCAATTGTGGTAAAGTTGGGAGTCAGTTGGGCCTGCGCGGCGGCCAGTTCTTGCGCCGCGCAGGGCCATTCAATTCACTGGAAAGAGGAAAGAATTAGATGCGTAAAGTTACATGGATCAGTATCATCATTGCGTTGGTGGCAGCATTAGCACTGGCTGCCTGCGGTGGGGGTAGCAGCTCAAGCAGCTCAAGCGGCCCCAACCCGGAACACGGTAAGCAGCTGTATAACTCCAAGACACTCGGCTCTGCATCGGCTGCGGGTTGCGTGACCTGTCACAATTACGATGCAACCAAAGGCGATGACAGTAAAGCGCCGTTCACCCAGGGCACGGGCACCCGCGCCGCGAGCCGCGTTCCCGGCCTCACCGCTGAGCAGTATATCCGCGAATCGATCATGACGCCGAATGACTACGTCGTCGAAAAATACAAGGCCGGCGATATGTATCAGAATTGGGCGAAGGAACTCTCCAAGCAGGACATCGACGATCTGGTGGCGTATCTGCTTACCGAGAAATAGCGATCAGAGATTAGCGATTGGCGGTTAGCTGCCTACCATCGCTAATTTCTATAAGGATGAAGCCATGACCGATGACCGCTATACTGTGGGCATCCCAGATACTGATTATTATCGCAAGATGGTCAAATGCCAGGACGCCTGTCCGGTGCTTACTGATGCGCGCGGCTACGTCACCGCCATCGCGCGCGGTGATCTGGAAGACGGCTACCGCATCGCGCACGATCCGAATCCGTTGTCGACGATCTGCGGACGCATTTGCGGCGCGCCGTGCGAACCCGCTTGTCGACGCAGCGCTGTCGGGCCGGACTGGCAGCCGATTGCCATTCGCCCGCTCAAACGGGTGCTGACCGAGCGCTTCGGGCCGGAGGCCAGTCGTTTGCCCGGCCAGGCGGCCACAGCTGTGCCCGATCAACCCGTGGCAGCTGACGGGACTTTTCCCGGCACGGGCCCAACGGCGCTCTATTCTCCGGCGCGCTGGTCAAACGAACAACTGCGATCACTGGGCGCAATGCCGGGACGCAAACGCGGCCGCGTGGCCGTTATTGGCGCAGGCCCGGCCGGTTTGACCGTGGCTCACGACCTGGCCGTGTTGGGTCATGACGTGACCATTTACGAGGCCGGTCCCAGGACCGGTGGCATGATCCGTTACGGTGTGCCGGTCTATCGTATCGATCAGGAAGCGATGGACCTCGAAATCCAAGCCATCCTCGATCTCGGCGTGAAGATTCACTTCAACACCCCGATCGGCAAGGTGATCACCCTGCCCGATCTGCGCCGCCAGCATGATGCGGTCTTTCTGGGCTTGGGCCTGATGCAGGGTCGCAAACTCAACGCGGAAGGCGCGAATCTGGATGGCGTCATTACAGCCGTTGACTTGTTGCTCAACTATAACCTGGGCTACAAGGTGAAATTGGGCAAGCGAGTGCTGGTGGTCGGCGGCGGTGACGTGGCGATGGATGCCGCGCGCACTGCGTTGCGGTTGGGCCGGTTGACCGATGATATGAAAGAGTCGCTGAGCCAAACCGAGGCCCGCGCCGATGAAGCATCGGATGCCGTTCACGCCGCGCTCGACGTGGCGCGCACGGCCCTGCGCCTGGGCGTGGGCGACGTGAAAATGATCGCGCTCGAATCGTGGGAAGAATTGCCCGCATCGAAATTCGAGGTCGAAGAGGCCCTGGAAGAAGGCATCACGATTCATCCGCGCCTCGGCCCCAATCGCATTATCGGGTGGAACGGTAAAGTCACCGGGTTGGAAGTGATCGAAGTGGCCTCGGTCTTCGACGAAAATCGCCGCTTCAATCCCAAATTCAAACCCGGCACCGAGCACGTGTGGGACTGTGACACAGTCATTCTCGCCATCGGTCAGTCGGCTGATCTGACGGCGTTGGGCGGAGCGGATGATGTGCGCCTTTCGCCACGCGGTCTGGTGGAGATCAATCAGGCCACTGGTCAGACTTCAGCCCCGGATGTCTTCGCGGGCGGCGATGTCGCCTACGGGCCGCGCCTGATCATCAATGCGGTGCGTGATGGACACCTGGCCGCCCTGGGCATCGAGCAACGCATTCAAGGCCGCACCCTCGACGTGGAAGTAACGGCCGAGTGGACCGATCTGCCCGACCATACGATGTATCCTGGCTGGACCAAGCAAGCGCGCATTAAACCGCCATCGCTCCCCGTCGATCGGCGTACAGGCATCAGCGTCGTCGAACTGGGTTATTCGGTGGCAGACGCCGTAGTGCAAGGTCAGCGCTGTTTAGAGTGCAGCGTCAACACGATCTTTGATGGGGAAAAGTGCATCCTGTGCAATGCCTGTGTCGACGTGTGTCCGTGGAATTGCCTCAAGATCGTCTCGCTCGATCAGATGCAGGGCGATGCGTCACTCGCCGCCGTCGTGAATTCACTGGCAGGCGATCAACGCCAGGGCGTGGCCGCCATGATCAAAGACGACGAGGCCTGCACGCGCTGCGCGTTGTGCGCCGATCTCTGCCCGACCGGTGCGATCACGATGGAAGCGTTCCGCTTCAAAGAATCACTCGCTTATCGTTAGCGCCAAAACCTCACACCCAATTTTTGCGNNATTTGCGCAAAAATTGGGTCACAGGTCTCGGCGCGGCTGCGCCGCGGAGACCTGTGAAGTTTAGAGACAGATAACTGACCCGTTCAATCTTTAGGAGTAGGCATGTCAACCCTAACGAATCGCATCACTCAGTCGCGCGTCTGGCGCTCGTTCTTCCGGCACGGCTGGCCGGACAACCCGCTCGATCGTTCGCTGGTCATGACGACGAATATCTTCTTTCACTTGCACCCCGTGAAAGTGAGTCGCAAGAGCCTCAAAGCCACCTATTCGCTGGGGCTGGGCGTGCTCACCGCCGTCGTCTTTCTGGAACTGGCGATCACGGGTGTATTGCTGATGTTCTATTACGTGCCATCCGCCCAGCAAGCCTTTATGGATATTACCCGCCTGCAGGCAAATGTGCCGCTCGGCCAGTTGTTGCGCAATTTACATCGCTGGGGCGCACACCTGATGGTGATCACCGCCGTGCTCCATATGGTCCGCGTGTTTTACACTGGCGCGTACAAACCGCCGCGTGAATTCAACTGGGTGGTGGGTGTCGTGCTGTTGGTCCTGACGCTGGGCGCGAGCTTCACCGGCTATTTGTTGCCGTGGGATCAACTGTCTTACTGGGCCATCACCGTCGGCACCAGCATTGCGTCCTACGCGCCTGTGTTCGGCGACACCGTCAAGCAGATGTTGCTGGGCGGCCCAGAGGTGGGCCAGGAGGCGCTGACGCGGTTCTACGCGCTGCATATCATGCTCATCCCGGCGCTGTTGGCCCTCTTGATCTCGCTGCATGTCTGGCGTGTACGCAAAGACGGCGGCCTCGCGGCCAATGAAGTTAAATCGTCAGACGATTCGCACGAGAGTTGAGGGAGGCCATTGTGACCACTACTCCTACTAAAGAACCATTTGCCAAATCATCAGACAAAACCTACAGCCTGGTGGAAATTGTACACGGGCGCACCACGATGGTGGACAAAGGCCCCGACGATACGGTGTTTGCGTTTCCCATCGTCGCCATTCTGGAACTACTGATCGCCCTGGGTGCGGGGGTGGGCCTGCTGATATTCTCGATCATCAAGAATGCGCCACTCGAAAGCCTGGCGAATCCGCTCATCACGACTGATCCGGCCAAGGCCCCGTGGTATTTCATGGGCCTGCAGGAACTGCTGGAGCACATGCACCCGACGGTTGCCGGCGTGCTGATCCCCACCTGCCTGGTTATATTCCTGGTACTGCTGCCCTATATCGATCGGTCGCGGGCTAATGTTGGAGTGTGGTTCTCGACGGCGCGCGGCAAGCGCATCGTGGGCTGGGTGGCGCTGTACACGCTGGTGGTGACGCCAACGTTCATTTTCCTGGACAACGCTTTCAGNNTTACCAGCGCTGATCATCGCGGTCATGGTGGCGCTGCCGGTATTTGTACTAGCGATGCGCAAAGCCACCACGCGTGAGTTGATGCTGGCACTGTTTACGATCATGCTGGTATCGGCCATTATCTACACACTGAGCGGTTTCTTCCTGCGAGGGCCTGGCTTCAAGATGTATCTGCCGTGGCAGATGCCCAATGGCTACAACCCGCTGGATGGTTTATAGCTCACACCACAGCAAATCAGGAAAACTTATGCGCAACACTATCTACGAGTGCCTGGTGATTCACAATAGAGGTTCGGAGGCAAATCATGGACAGCAGTCCGGACAGTAAACAAACGATCAGCCGCCGTCAGGTTTTTGGCGCCATCTGGGGTGTCTCGCTGGTGGCTTTGGTCGGGCAATTCGGTGGCGCGTTATTCCAGTTTTTCAAGCCGCAGATTGCTGCTGGCGGATTCGGCAGCAAGGTGATAGCAGGCAAGCCGAAGGAATTCAAGGTCAATACTGTCAGCTATGTGCAAGAGGGGCGGTTCTACATCTCGCGCCTGGAAGACGGCGGCATCCTGGCCCTGTGGCAGCGCTGCACGCACCTGGGCTGCACGGTGCCGTGGGTGGACGCCGAGAATAGATTCCACTGCCCATGCCACGGCTCGATCTTCGACAGCCAGGGTTTGGTGACAGCAGGCCCGGCGCCCCGTCCGCTTGATCTTTATCCGGCTACCGTGGTGAACAACGAATTGATT
>PMCF01000389.1 GCA_003154115.1 Anaerolineae bacterium | reverse complement strand
TCCCCCACCAATCTGAGGAGAACCGTATAATCGTAGTCATCATGCCTGTGCGAAACAACTGATTAACCTCACTTTCCTAGCTACCGAGTGTCATGTATGCCAGCTTTGCGCCCGTTCACGCGGCCTTTCGCGCTGTTCTTGCTGATTACCCTTGTGCTTATTCCACTGAGTTGGCTTCCTGCTCCACGGGCGGCATGGCGCCCGGCGACCTGTATGCCCGGTGCCTGTTTTTGCGAAGCCAGCGGTGCGGGTTTCATTCGCCAGCCGATCGATACCTGGTCGAATCTGGCCTTTGTGCTGGTGGGATTGCTGATTCTGGAAGATATCCTGCGGCCTTCATCCACCCGATCGAACTTGCTGGCCCAACGGCGGATGCACGGCATTGTCTATGCCTTCGCCGTCATTCTCATCGGTCTGGTCTCGTGGTTCTATCACGCGTCGCTCACCTTCGTCGGGCAGTGGTTCGACGTGATGGGGATGTATCTGTTGGGCACGTTCATGATGCTTTATAATGTAGCACGGCTGCGCCTGCTGAGCAATCGCACCTTTGCGGTGGGCTACGTGCTGTTCAACCTGGCGTTAGCGATCAGCCTGATTGTCGTACCGGAACTGCGGCGCTATTTGTTTGGCGGGTTGTTGGTTGTGACGATCTTTCTTGAAGTGCTAATTCGATATAGGACTCGAGGCTTCAGCCGGATGCGAGACGATTCTACAAACCGGCTGAAGCCTCGAGTCCAGATTAAGTTACTTCATCGCCGCGCTGTTGATCTACAGCGTGGCACAGTTCATTTGGACGCTTGATCTCAACCACATCGTCTGTGATCCCAATCGCCTGCTGCAAGGCCATGCGGTATGGCACATCCTGACAGCGGCCTCAGCCGGTCTGCTATACTTGTACTATCGATCCGTTGAGGCATTTGACGGTTGATTGTTTGGCGGATGCAGTTACAATTGCGCTGACCGATAAATCACTGCAAACGCGCGCCGCCGCCGTGGGCGAACTGATCCGATCGGAAGACGACATCGCGCGAGCGATTGAACTTTTTGAGGAAAGCTTATGACGGATGTGACCTTAGACCCCGAACGTCAAAAGAAAGCCAAGCAGTACGCCCGTATCGAACGCAATCTGTTCTTTGTCGATCTGGCGATTGGCGGGGTCTACGTCATCGCATGGTTGATCTTCAGGTGGTCGATCGCAGTGAAGAACGCGCTGGCGACTATCTCCACAGCCGATTGGTTTCTGGTGGCCGGCGTTTCGTTCATGTTCGTCGCGATCCTCTACCTGATCGATCTGCCGTTATCGTACTACTCGGGCTTCGTGCTGCCGCACCGCTTCGAGTTGTCCACCCAGACGATCGGCAGTTGGATCAGCGATCAGGTGAAGGAAATATTGATCGGCGGCCTCTTCGGCTTCATCATCATCGAAGTGATCTACGCGGTCTTGCGCGCTGCGCCGCAAACGTGGTGGCTGTGGACGGCGGCGATCTTGCTGTTGTTCCAGGTGGTACTGGCCAACCTCGCGCCGATCTTGATCATGCCGCTGTTTAACAAGGTCGTGCCGTTGGGTGCGGAATATGCCGATCTTTCCGCTCGCTTGATCCGTCTGGCCGAACAGGCCAGGACCAAAGTGCGCGGTGTGTACAAGTTCGATATGAGCCGCCGCACGAAAGCGGCCAACGCCGCGCTGATGGGCCTCGGTAATACGCGTCGCATCGTGTTGGGTGATACGCTGCTCACCGAATTCAGCGCCGACGAAATCGAGACGGTGCTGGCGCACGAATTGGGCCATCACGTCAACAAGGATATTCCGGTTGGCCTGGCGATCGATACGGCGCTGACGTTGATCGGATTGTATGTGGCTTCATTGATCATGAACTGGGGCGTTGCCGCACTCGGCCTCACCAGCCCCGCCGATCCGGCGAGTCTGCCGCTGTTCATTTTGGTCATGGGGCTGTATGGACTTATCACCATGCCGCTGGGCAATGCCTATTCGCGCTGGCGTGAACGCAACGCCGATCGGTATGCTCTGCGTGCCACGAACAAGCCGCAGGCCTTCATCTCGGCCATGACGCGGTTGGCGAATCAGAATTTGGGCGAAGTCGATCCCGAACCGTGGGAAGAATTCTTGCTGCACTCGCATCCGGCGCTGGGCAAGCGTATCAAGATGGCGCAAACCTACCAACCGTAAGGGCGAGTCTTGCACTCACCCGCTGGTTCAACGTTCTAATGCTTCGTCTCTGCGACAATTTCTTCTTGCCACGTCTCCCCAAAATTGCTTGAGCGGTACAACTTGCAGCCGATGCCATCGTTGGCAATCAGCCAGATTTCCAGCGGTTGAATGCGCACCGCGTTAATGAGCGGCAAGTAGAAGTGATAGGGCATGGCGGGTGGAGGTGTAGGTGCGGGTAGTTCAAAGGGTGCCATGACACGCAGCGCGGCGCTTTGCGCACTCGTATTTAATGGCACTGGCAGTGCTCGCCAGGTGGCGCCACCATCTTGTGACAATTCCAGTTTTTGTTCCCGATTGATAAGCAGCACAGACTGATCGATCGCATAGTTAGGCGAGAGTGAAGCGTAATATGAGAGGTCACTGAACAAATCACCCGACTTGAGATTTGACCACGAAGTACCTGCATTGGTGGTTTTGTAAAAACCGGTATTAGCAGTGGCAAAAACCGTATGATCATTTGAAAAGTCCGGTGATATGGCTAGCTGATAGGGTACGCCTATAAAACTTGAATACAACCCACTGTCGGCAGGTGTCCACGAATCACCTCCATCCGTCGTGGTATCTACACCGGAGGCGTGATAGATAATGTACGATTCAAAGGCTACGCCGTCTTGGATAAAATGTGGTGAGAAGACGATGTCTGACCCTGAGGCACCGACGTCTGTATTAGTCCAGTGGCCGCCGTTATCGATGGTCTTGTATGCCCCTCGACTGCCCGGCCCCGGAATGCTGTAATCATTCAGGCCGACAAACAATGTGCCAGAAATCGGCGATGGATAGAATTTAGTTTTCACCCATATGCTGGCCAGTGGAAATGTGGCTGAGAATGGCCAGGAATTTCCTAAATCTTCCGAATGATAAAAGGCACCGTCATTCTCATCGTAGAGGTATAGCGCTTTATCGGGCGTCGCGCGCAATTGTGTCCATGCCATGGGCGTCGTCGTGCTAATCCACCCCGTATCTGTCGCGCGAAATAAATCGGATGTGGTTGGTGACGAAACGAGAATCAAATCCTGGCTGAAGTAAACATGATCTGGATCGCAGCTTACATAGGCGCTTCCTGCATTGGGTAGTGATGTCACTGTTTTGAAGAACGCCATTACCGCCAGCAGTGCGAGAATGATTTTGAGGCCAGTCTTCATGAGATAATCCTCTTGATGTTGTCGATGCTATCAGTGTAGTGTGTTCCATACTCATGGCAAGTGACATTCCTCCTTATGAACTGGGAGCTAAAAATGCGGCCTTGCCCAGCACCTTGATCCAAGATACAATGCTCACAAGAACTAGACATGGAGTCAATGTGACTGAAGAACGCATTCAAAAACTATTAGCCCAGGCCGGTTACGGCTCACGCCGCGCGTGCGAAGTATTTATCACCGAGCAGCGCGTCACCGTCAATGGCAAAGTCGTCGAACTCGGCGCGAAGGCTGATCCTGATCGCGATGTCATCAAGGTCGATGGCAAGCGCATGCATCAGGCCGAGCAGAAAATCTACGTCGCGCTCAACAAGCCGAGCGGGATTGTAACGACCAACATCGACGAGTTCGAGCGCAAGACCGTACGCGATCTCATTCCGATCGAAGGGCATCTCTACCCGGTCGGGCGGTTGGATTCCGACAGCGAAGGTCTGGTGCTGCTCACCAATGATGGCGACCTCGCCAATGCGTTGACGCATCCGCGCTATGAGCACGAGAAGGAATATCGCGTATTGGTGGAGGGCGAACCGAGTGAGAGCACGCTCAAGGCGTGGCGGCGGGGTGTGCTGCTGGAAGGCCAAATGACGGCTCCGGCGCAGGTGGAAGTGACCGGCTCCGAGCGAGATCAAACGTGGCTGCGGATCATCATGCACGAAGGCCGCAAGCGGCAGATTCGTGAAGTGGGCGGCATGCTGGGGCATCGCGTGAAATATTTACAGCGAGTGCGCATCGGCCCGATTCGCCTGGGAACGATGAAAATTGGTGACTGGCGGTATCTCTCTGCGTCGGAAGTGAAACTCTTGCTGGCGTTGGTTGCGCCAGATGCGCCGCGCCGCCCGGCGAAGAGCGCCAGGGGTATGCGACCTCCACGAGATGTGAGGAGTACGCGGCCCGTGAAAAACACGGGACCCGGAAAAAACACGCGGCCTACGAAAGGTCCGCGACCCGCCAAGAGCGCGAGGCACTAAACAAGACCTCCGAGATTTTTACTATACTGCGAACAGTCGTTACTACTCAGCTTAGACGACACCGTCATTCCCGCGTGCTTCCGGCGGG
>PMCF01000227.1 GCA_003154115.1 Anaerolineae bacterium | reverse complement strand
CGCAGGTCGTTGTCGATCATCGGGTGAGGACGGCCGACGGTGAATTCTTCTTCGCCCAGATCGACGCAGGAATGCTTGACGCTGTGTAGCGAATCGGCCAGTTGGTTCTCATGTTTCAACGGCGCATTCGACAACACGGGTTCTTTCAGCCTATCGCGCCAGATCACTTGCGCTTCGTAACACAACGTGCCGCCGGAGAACAAGCCACGCAGATACCTTTGGTCAGGTTTCAAGATCGCGTGGAGTTCTTTCGCCTTGGCCTGAAGTTCGACCTCTTCACGCGCGATGACTTCGGCCACATCAATGTTTGCACCCGCTGCCTTTGCTGCCAGTAACGCAGTTTCTTGCAACGTGCTCGCCATCGTCGCATGGGGAACCGATCGGAATTGATCTGGATTCGCGCCCATGAAACCGACGATGGTGGGCTTGCCGCCACTTGCCACCTGATCGAGGATCGCTTCCGCGACAGCGGGCGACGGCGGCTTGCTGACGAGCGCGATGACCTTCGTCGCCGGATCGGCTTGCAGGGCTTGCAAGGCTTGCAGCATCATGATGCCGCCGACCTCTTCTTTGAGATCGCGTCCGCCTGTGCCGAGTCCCTGCGTGATGCCAACACCGTATTTCGCCAGCAGCGTGCTGACTTCCTGCAAGCCCGTGCCCGCCGCCGAGACGATGCCTACCGGCCCACTCGGCACGACGTTGGCAAAGCCGAGCGCCACACCGTTGAGGATCGTCGTGCCTGCGCCGGGACCCATCAACAGCAGGCCGTGATCGCGCGCGTATTTCTTCAGTGCGATCTCGTCTTCCAGCGAGACGTTGTCGCTGAAGAGCAGCACGTGCAGGCCGCGCCGCAGAGCATCCCACGCTTCGTCGGCGGCGTAACGGCCCGTGACCGAGATCACGGCGACATTGGCGCCGGGATTGGCCTTCACTGCACCGCGCAGCGTCTTCGGTCGAAACTCTGCGCCTTCATCGGACGAGCGTTTTTGCTTGAGCAATTTTTCGGCTTCGAGCAAAGCCGCATCCGCAACGCCGTTGTTCGCGCTAACGGCGATGATCAGGTCGTTGGGCGTGGCCGTTGCACAATCGGGTGTGAGCAACCCCGAATCTTTCAAAAGCGCCTTGTTCGCCTCGGTCGCCATGATCACACCCACATCGATCACGCCAGGGAATTTGCCCAACTCGCGCGCGACGAGCATCAACGTGACGGAGTCATGATATTCACTGGGTTTGATAAGGGTTTTGACGATCAATGCTGATCCTCTCTTTCTCCATCGTTCGAGTGATTAATACAACACAACCGGCAGGAACACAGCAGGCAAAGCGGTCGTCACGAGGTTGTTACCGAATTCGGAAGTCGATCCGTCGGGCAGCGTCGACGTGGCAGTTAGTGCACCAGTGCCGGGAACACAGGCCAGCGTTCCGAAGAATTTGAAGGCACCGCTACCGTCAGCGGTCACTGTCGTGCAATACGTCTTACCGCTGCCAAAGCCCGATGGGCTTGGATCAGCGACGAACAGCTCGATGGTTGAATTTGGACTGGCCGTACCAGCGATGTTGGCGAGCGCGCCTCGTACCTGAGCCTTTGTCAACGTCGGGCGCAGGGCCAATCGGTTGGGGCCGATGCCGCCGCCGCTAATGCCTGCCGTCGGCAGCTTGTCATCCAGCAAGTCAATACCCAGAATGCCATTCTGGAAGATCGAGTTCCCACTGAATCGATCGCCGCGCGTATTGTTGCCCACGACCACGATCCCGGATTCGGTGTTGAAGGCGATGATGTTCGCCTGCCCGGGACCGGTGCCGCCGATGACGTTGTCGAGCGATCCGTCGTTGAAGACGATGCCTTGCACGTTCGGGAGGCCGGTCGTGCCATTGGCTGCGGTGCCGATCCGATTGCCCTGGACGACATTACCGGTCACGCTGGCGGCTGTGCCGTCGAAGTAAATGCCTTGCAGCGTATTGCCCGAGATCAAGTTGCCAGTGATGACATTGTTGTATGCCCCGGTAAACAGCGCGATTCCGGCGCCGGTGTTTGGCGCGGCACTCACGCCGGCGGCATCGGTGCCGATGCGATTGTTGCGGATGATGTTGCCAAATGCGCCCGGCCGATTGATGACGACCCCGAGTGATTGATTATTGCCGACGGTGCAATCCTCGATGATGTTTCCATCAGCCGCGCCAAACTTGCCCTGAATGAAGATGGCATAGGACGTGGACTGAGTAACATCGCATTGCGAGATGTGCGAGTTGCGGGCGGGATTCAAGTGAATGCCATACCGCCCGGCGCCGCTGATGGTGATCGATCGGATCGTGATGTCACTGACTGGATTGGTGCCGGTGGTTGTAATCGCCCAGCCCAGCCAGAAAATATCGCTGCCCGCCGGAGCGCCTGATCCGTCGATCTTGATGCGCCCGCCAGCGCCGTTGAGGCCATCGATTACGACGCCCGAGGTGAGGATGGGCGGCAGGCTTTCATTCGCAGAAAGGGTTCCGGTTGATAAGATTATCGTTGACAGGCCGCCCAGATCGGTAAACACGATGTTGGCCGCAACGCCTGTCGAGGTAATTGTACCGCCCACGATCTGGTTGGTTTCGTTGGCGCTCAACGAACGGCCCAGGCCGGTTCGGGTGCCATTGCCGCCGGTCCCGCCATTCACGAGCAGGATGGCTTCCCGCAGCGAAATAAAATTGTCGGACGTGTTGTTGTCGGAAGTCGTGTTCACTCTGATGGTGATGGTCGGCGCGGCGCTAACCTGACCCTGAACCAACGCCAGATTGAGCGCAAGAGCGACAGCCAGTATGAGGAAGAGTGACACACTCAGTGAAAGCAAAGCAGCTTTGAAGCCAGGTCGAGCAGATGTCATGATGGGTCTCCTTAATTTTGTGACACGCTACCACGGACTACAACGGAATGTTGTCGTACTTTTCTTCGGCGGCGCTGAAGCCGCTTTGTCGCGCAGAAAATCGAGCGTAAAGATTTTTAGGACATGGATAACACAGATTACACAAAGCGGACTGGATCGAATTTGGCGAACGGATGCGCGCTGAACAGGCTAAGAATCCACCGGCCCCCATGGCGCGGCTGTGGCAACTCGATTAGCAGAAGATTCTGGCTGATTGGCCAGCCGGGTGTGCCCCCTCCTGGAAGATCAGCCTGAAAACTATTTTGACCCTCATCCCGGCCCTTTCCAATTTGCTTGACACGCGCATTTCAGCAGCCTATAATATACTTAAGTTCAGCCGAATACTGCCCGATATGGCGGGTGCCCCCAACAGGGCTAGGCTGTGCCCCCTAACCATGGGGGCATTTTATTTTAGCGACAAGTCCCTTAATGCCCCGGCGCGGAGACCTTGCTCAAACAAGGCGCGCATGGCCGGTTGGCCTTCGAAAGCGCCACGCACCAAACCGCAGACCGCATCGGCCAATCGAATCAAGGCCTCATTCTCATCCTTCTTGACGCCCCGCACTTTCTTGGCGTTGATCCCCTGCTGCCGCAGTTGCACCCCCACCACCTGTTCCAGCGAACGCGGCAGACCGTCGATGAACACAGTCGCTTTGTAATCGGTTTCACTCGCCGCGCTCAAGGCACGCCCAATGGTCTGGACGGTCATGGCGGAATAATCGAGTGAATTTCGATAGATGGCGAAGTTCAATTTGCCGGCAAAGATCGGATGACTCACCACCTGCTGCATGTAAGCCAATCGTCGCTCATAAGCCGTCTTGACCCACTTGCGCTGGCCTTTATGGGAGTCGCGTTCGATGTCTTCGCAAATCTGACGCAGTTGATCGGCTTCATGGTCGCTGATCACAACCGACACGATGAACAGTTCGCCGCGCATATCCTGACCGGATTCGTCAACGTAGCAGAAGAATTTGGCTGGCATATGGAATGGTCATTTCACCGTAGAGTGCGTGAAGATTTTTCGGACACGGATTACACAGATAACACGGATTACCACTGGTTAAGGATGATTGTTGTTTTCATGTCGCATGCCTGCTAATAACAGACTGCCGCATGTTATAATTGCCAGAGACGTCCATTGCTCATATACAGGAGGCACCATGCTCCAGTCGCTGGAAGCCACCGTCATCGACGCGCAACATTTGCATCTGAATCAGCCCATTCTCATTCCGGCCGGCTCAACGGTGCTGGTCACTCTCGCCTCCCCTGAAGAAACAGAAAGGCAAAGCTGGTTGCCTCTGTCCGTGCAGGGTCTGGCGTCTGCCTATGGTGACGACGAACCGGACTATCCAGCCAAATTGGTTAAAGAGCCTAACCCGGACTATCAGGCATGAAAGAGGGAGATGTCATCCTCACTCCCTTGCCTCAGGCCGACGGCAAGATCAAAAACCGTCCGGCCATTTTCCTCCGCGAGATGCCGCCTTTTCAGGATATTCTCGTGTGCGGCGTCAGTACACAGCTGCAGCAGCTAGCGCCCGATTTCGACGAGATCATCGCCCGGCAGGATAGCGACTTTTCTACCAGCGGTCTGCTTGCCGAGTCGCTTGTTCGATTAGGTTTTCTGGCGGTGCTGCCGCGCAAAAACATTGTCGGCAGCATCGGCGCTATCGCCCCCGAAAGACATGCTCGCTTGTTGCGCAAACTAAGCCGTTATCTGGAACCATGAACTAACTTGCTCTGTTTCGCTGGTGTCTTCTCTAATCCGCGCCCGACGAGACTCTCAACTCCCGATGGTGTTCCGTCATCAATGCGATCTTCAAGGGAACACGGCGCGCCGGGTTCAAGATGAACAGTGATGGCGG
This sequence comes from Anaerolineae bacterium, assembly GCA_003154115.1. Classification (GTDB taxonomy): domain Bacteria; phylum Chloroflexota; class Anaerolineae; order Fen-1058; family Fen-1058; genus Fen-1058. Next base: position 1,699 of record PMCF01000227.1, on the reverse strand, counting down.
ATTAGGTTTCGATCCTCACCCTAACCCTCTCCCTGGCGGCCAGCCGTCCCGCCGCTACGCGGATACGGGAAGGGAGAGGGAGAAAGAATAGTCGGGCTTAATCGGCTTCGCGCGGCTCGATCACAAACTTGACGCCATTGAGTACATCACACATCCGCCTGGACGACAGAGTCCCAATGTAGTCAAGCAGGTCTGCTTTGTTTACGGTGTACAGTTGCGTCACGTTGACGACACTCGGCCGGGACAAGTTGCCTTCACCTTTGGTGAGCTCGACATTACCGGGCGCTTTGGCATATTTTTGATTGGATGTGATCATGCAGACAATGACGGTCTTGATGGGGATGTCGTTAAACAGGTTGTTTTGAACGACAACCACCGGATGACGATAGCCCGGTTCGGAACCGCGCGGCTCGTCGAAATCAGCCCAGTAGAGATCGCCCTGCCTGATCATTTTTCGGCCGCGACGACGCGGCGATGATAGCGCTTCATCTTGCGCTGCAGGGCTTCTTGTTCGGGATCGGGTTCACCGTAGACGGCGGTGAGTTGTTGCGCTAGTTTACGGTTTTCCTCGCGGCGCAGATAGTCCTCCAGCGCCATCACAAACAGGCGGCTGCGCGAGACTTTCTTTTCGTGGGCGAGCGCGTCCACCTGATCAAACAACGCTTTTTGCAGTGAAATTGCGGTCTTGATATTGGCCATGTGTTATACCTCCTCTGGCATAGAGTATAACTAATTGGCGCATCACTGTCAATACGAAACTGGCTGAATAGTAATCCCATCGCGACGCCCTCAAGACCTCGGAGGTTTCGCGAAGCGCGCCGTCTCGCCACACCTGATGGGCGATCACGCTGATGATCTCGACTCGCCTGCCAGTCCACCAACATCTAATCCGCGCCCGACGAGCCTCTCAACTCCCGATGGTGTTCCGTCATCAATGCGATTTTCAAGGGAACGCAGCGCGTCGAATTCAAGATGATCGCTGATGGCGGATTAGATTTCGACCCAAACACAACAACGAATTTGGAAATCAACTAATTCTGCCGCAGCGTTTGAATTCGTTCCATTCTCAATTCGCTGTTGTCCTTCATCTCGCCTTGCCTGCCAGCCCGCTGAAACCTCCGAGATCGGCACGCGCGCCCGCCCATCCGCTGATTCGCTGCCCATTCGTTGACACCACCATTTCACCGCAGAGACGCAGAAAGTTCTGGGATTCAGAACGGTATTTCATCTTCTGCAAAGGGATCGGGCTCTGAGAATTCCTCCAAAAAGGAATCTGGGGCTTCTGCTATATATGCCTCAATTTCCTCTACTCCATTTAAATCAGAATTCTCTGCTTCAGAATATTGAACAATGAATTTAGCGCGCTCGTAAAGCTCATCGAAAGTAATGATTTCAGGATTGACGATGTTACGCCTGAATAGTTCAAAGGAACTGTACTTCTGCTCATTTACATCCTTGTCTGTTCTGAATTCATCTAAGCAGCCAATCACTACATATGCTTTGGGTTGATACAAGAAAGCAGTCTCGCCAGTTGGCTCGCCGAAATCACTTTCTATTTCGATCTTAGTCCGAATATCTTTGATCGCTTTCTGAACAGTCTTTTGACTCTGCGCAACGCTGCCAGCAAGCTCCTCTGACACACGCCAGCTTTCGGCGCGATACGGCTTTGTATGGTAGAGTTTATGCACAATAAGAGTCT
>PMCF01000407.1 GCA_003154115.1 Anaerolineae bacterium | reverse complement strand
ATTGAGAATGTTCCCGCGCGAGTGAACGCGGAAACAGGCGAGCAGTTGTTTGCGCCCGACACAGTAGAACGCCTACAAAAGATGGTCTGGCAACAAAGTAAGCCCAAGCGTGTCATGCAAGTCCCGGTGTACGAGTACGCTTAATGGACATGCATGAACGCCGAACACACACGCCCCGGTCCCGAGCGGCGACGAAGACGGAAACGAAGAGCTAACCGGCATGAGGGGCGGGTTGCGGACTCGGCCGTCGGCGGGGCCGCAACCCGTTTGTCGGGAAGGTCACGTGAGGTTGAGACGCTGCGGTTTAGCGAACCCGGCAGATTGAAGTAGAATCTGACGCGCGCAGCAACCTGGGGGATCGAGGAACACTTGGCGCTCTGGCGGGAACGGGCGTTGAGCGTCCCTCTGCCAACGCCTGGGCCAGCCAACATCATTCAAGATGAATAAGCGCGTGTTACAGGCCGCCTGAGCCAGCGCTACGCTGCCGCGGGTGAAGCGCCGGTGATTTGCGGCGATAGCACACCGTCACGGGATTTTATCTGCGTGGCCAATGTGGGGCAGCGGCCAATTTGCTCGTGCGTCTTTTCGCCTGGCGTGTGAACCGTCCTCGTGGGAACAGTGTTGTTTAACCGGGTGGGACCCACGTTTATGGATACGATATGAGTAACGTTGTGATTAGGTGTAAAATCCGCTGGCAGGATCGTGTGAAATGATTGACACAGGCGAGTATGTGCCGCTGGATCCAGACGAGCCAGGCCGCCCGCGCAAGGCTGGCCGTGGAGCCGCTGTTGGCGGGCGACCTGGCTACGGTGTTGGCAGAATTGCAGGCGGGGTTAGGGTTTGTAAAACAGGGGCAGAACGATGGACACCATGACGGTTGCGTTACATTTGCCCAGAAATTTGCTGGGCGCGTTGGATATTCCGCAGGAGCAGTTGGCCGAGCACTTACAGACCCTCATCGCCATCGCCCTGTTCCGCGAAGGAAAAATTTCTACCGGCAAAGGGGCCGAGCTGCTTGACATTTCCAAACTGGCCTTTGTGCAGTTGCTGGCCCAACAGGATGTGACCTATTTCACCGAGTTGCCTGAAGAGCTGGTTAATGAAGTAACGCAGCTAAGGCAGCTCTTGAGTGGGGCGCAGGCGTGATCGTCGTCGCCAATGCGGGGCCTGTGATCGCCCTGGCGCAGATCGGCCAGGTCCAACTGCTGCCTGAACTCTATCGGCGCATCCATATTCCTGTGGCGGTGTACCAGGAGGTTGTCGCTGCGGGCGGACAGCGCGCGGGGGCGGCGGATGTGGCCACGGCCAACTGGATTGTCGTCGTTACGGTGCAGAATAGAGCGGCGGTGCAGCTGTTACGGGAGCGGCTGGATCTGGGCGAAAGTGAAGCCATTGCACTCGCCCTGGAATTACAGGCTGATTTGTTGTTGATGGATGAAGCGCGCGGGCGGCGGGTGGCAGAAGTGCAGGGGCTTAACCGCAGCGGCGCCATCGGCACGTTACTGGCTGCCAAAGAACATGGCCTGCTGGCGACCGTCACGCCCTGGCTGGATGCACTTCAGGTGCGAGGCTTTCGGATGAACGCGCGGTTATATCACGCAGCGCAGCAATTAGCCGGTGAAGGCGATTGATTTTGAGGGGCCTGATGCGTGGGCTGGGAGCGAGTAAAACGATCATATGAGTCCGGTTGTCATTAGCGTCGAAAACCTATCCAAGGTGTATCGCCTGGGCCAGATTGGCACCGGCACCTAACCAACGATCTGCGGGTGTGGTGGGCCACTAAGGTGCGCCGCCCCTACGGCCAACCCCTTGCTGAAGATCGGGCAAGCCGATCACGGCAATCGATCCGGCGAAGAGTTGTATGCCCTGCGGGAGGTCAGTTTCACCGTGGAGCAGGGCGAAGCGTTGGGTATTCCTTCGACTCTGCTCACGCCGTTCCCGCGAAGCGGCGGCGCGCCAGGCGGGACAGGCATTGGCCGCAACGGAGCGGGTAAGAGTACCTGCTCAAGATTCTCTCACGCGTCACTGCGCCGACCTCAGGCATGGTCAAGATAAAAGGACGTATCGCCAGCCTGCTGGAAGTGGGCACCGGCTTCCACCCCGAGTTGACCGGACGCGAAAACGTCTTTCTCAATGGAGCGATTTTGGGTATGAGTCGCAAGGAGATTGAGCGCAAGTTCGACGAAATCGTGGCGTTCGCGGAGATTGAGAAGTTCCTGGATACGCCCGTCAAGCGCTATTCCAGCGGCATGNNATTGTGGACGAGGTGCTGGCGGTGGGGGATGCTGAGTTTCAGAAGAAGTGTTTGGGGAAGATGGGGGATGTAGCAAAGGAAGGAAGAACGGTGTTGTTTGTAAGCCACAATATGGCGACGGCGCAAACGCTGTGCCAGCGCACCACCGACTGGCGCCGGTCTCAACACCCGGCCAAAGCCAGTTGACGCCAGGATGTGCGGGCGTAGAATGGTTACGTCGGATTTGAATGATTGGGAGGGATGCTGAAATGGATACGATCTTTGCGATAGTGGTCGAGCCCTTAGTTCGACGACAAATCTTTGTCACCGAAGAACAAGCCGCACGAGAGCTGGTGCGGGATTACGTGTTGCGCCAAGTCACATCGTCGCAGCGGGCCGTAGCCCGCTTCGAGCGTAAGTATGGCATGCATTTCGAGCGTTTCGGCGAGTATCTGCACGAGCGCTCCACCCTCCTGGAAACCAGCCCACTAGAGCCAGACCAACGACAGGCTCTCGGCCAAGCCGTTATGCGGGAGGAGGATGATTGGCTGGATTGGAAGGCGGCCCAAGAAATGCTGGACAGCTGGCTTGGGGTGCGCCGAGAGGTGACCGCGTGACATCTCTGCCATCTCTGCTTGGAGCACTGAGCGTAGCGCTCCAAGCGCATCCCTTGTGCAAACGGGTGACCGAAATCGAAACTCGGGAGTTCGCAGCCGATCAATTCATCTTCAAAATCAGGGCGGAATTCACCCACAAGACAAGCTTCCAGACGCGCATCTACTTCAACCGGGGTCACATCGATTACGCCTATCAGCTATTTGCAGACCTCCCGCTGCTGCGCTGGGATAACAAGGAGGAATTTCGTTCCATCGAGACGTATCCACACCACCACCACGATGCGCAAGGGGACATCGCCCTTTCCCCGCTTACTGGCGACCCGATCGCCGATATCCAAACGGTGTTGGTGATGGTGTCGCAATTCTTATCTACGTACAAACCTGAATGATGTCCAACATCGCTATTCGCGTCCAAAACTGCATCCTGAGCCGGGTCGAGGGATTGAGCAAGTTGTACCCCACGTTGGCAAAGCCCAGCAACGCCACGATACCACTTCGACGGCGCTCAGTGCTGGCCTCCCGTGTCCGTCTCTTTTCGACGGCGGGATGGCTGGCCTGCGCGAGGCGCTGGTGGCAGCCTTCAAGCGGCCTCCGAGGGTGTCGAAGGGGATGTTGGGTTTGCGGGGCGAGCCGGTATGAGCAATATTGTCATTAGCGTCGAAAACCTATCCAAGGTGTATCGCCTGGGCCAGATTGGCACCGGCACCTAACCAACGATCTGCGAGTGTGGTGGGCTACCAAGGTGCGCAGGCAGCCCAACCCCTTGCTCAAGATCGGGCAGGCCGATCACGGCAACCGGGCTGGCGAAGACCTGTATGCTCTGCGCGACGTGAGTTTCACCGTAGAGCAGGGCGAGGCATTGGGCATTCCTTCGACTCTGCTCAGGACAGGCATTGGCCGCAATGGCGCGGGCACACTTGCGCCTGTGCGCAGTGCAAGTGAGAGCACGCTGCTCAAAATTCTGTCACGGGTGACGGCCCCCACCAGCGGCCAGGTGAAGGTTAAGGGCCGCATCGCCAGTTTGCTGGACGCTGCGCGGGGCACCGACACGCGGCGGGCCACTGGACTGTTTAAGATGTTCGCGAACATTGCAATCTCAGGCTCAATTTAGCCGAAAGGACATCACCTATGACCGTGCAAGTCACTACGCTGCACAAACTACAAACTTTGGAGTTTCTCTATCGCCAAGGTTACCAAAGCGACCTCGTGGATCGAACCGTGGATAAAGTGATCGACCTGGAGCGCGCCCGGCTTCGCCAGGAGCTCGCCGATCTGCAAACGCGCCTTGAGGCGTTTGAACAGGCCTACCACATGGCCTCCGCCGATTTCTCCAGACGCTTTCACGCGGGAGAGTTGGGGGATGAGGCCGACTTCTTCCAATGGAGCGCATTCCACGACATCGCCCAGGCTTTGCGCAAACGCCTGCAAGAGTTTGAGAGCGAGGCGGTGTGAAAGAAGCCCTGCGCTACCTCACCGACATCAAGACGCGCCTGGTTGCCTCGCCGGCAGTGGCGGCTATCACCGTCGTCGCTGAGTATGCTTCAGAGGATCGGGGGTATTTTCGCGCCCGCCTGGCCCTGATCAACGGTGATTTTCTGGAAGTTTCGGAATATTTCATGATCCAGGCCGACCGGCCCGCAACACAGGAATATCGCTACCAGTGGATGGATCATGCCCGCCAGAAGCTAATCCGGCGTTGGGACAATGCCGAGCATTTCCCTGAACTGCCGCATTTCCCGCATCATGTGCATGTTGGCGACCAGAAGTCGGTTGCGCCGGGATCTGCGCTGAGTATTGTGGCGTTGATGGATTTGATCGAACGTGAATTGGGTGAGCAAACTGATCGCAAGCCATAGCTGGCGCGAAGTTGACGGCAGGCGCCGTTACGCGACGAGACGGAGTGGGTGGGGACGGTACTGTTTAACCGGGTGGAAACGACGTTCATGGACACGGTATGAGCAACGTGGTGATTAGGTGTAAAATCCGCTGGCAGAAGAGTGTGAAATGATCGACACAGGCGCTTATGACCTGCGAAGCATTCTGATGAAAACGGGGTGAACTATGCTGGCGAATTACATTGATAGGGCGATGGAACAGGCGGTTTATGAGATTATCAAGGCCGAGGGTATTTACTGGGGGGAAATTCCCGGCCTGCAGGGCGTGTGGGCGCGGCACACGACGCTGGAAGGCTGTCGGCGCGAACTCCGGGAAGCCTTGAGCGACTGGCTCGCGCTGAGACTACACCTGGGATTGCCCATTCCCATTCTGGCAGATATTGACCTGAGCCAGTTGACTCAACCCGTCTGAGGTTTTCATGACTCGACTGAAACCAGTAGCCTGGCGCGAATTTGTGCAGCGTATGCGTGAATTGGGCTTTGAGGGACCGTATGCCGGCGGACGACACCCGCAAATGCGCCGCGGCAATGTCACGGTCATTATTCCCAATCCTCACGAAGGTGACATTGGTGTGGAATTTTTGACACGCCTCCTGCGACAGGCCGACGTCACGCGTAAAGAGTGGCTTGACGAGTCATAATCGTGGTAATCCTTTAGCCTTATGCCGACTGTCATTAGAAGCCGTCAAAGAACAACTCCGCAGATTGCTCCAGGCTGGATGGTCACACACCGCACTGCACGCAGTGGGTGCAAGTGTCCAGCCCCCAGCGCCGGATTTGCAATCCGGCGGGAGCGTCGAAAGTGCGGACTTATTTCTTGGCAAGCCCTTAGCCTGAATTTCGCACTTTAA
>PMCF01000393.1 GCA_003154115.1 Anaerolineae bacterium | reverse complement strand
GCGCTGAGCGCGACGCGCGCCGCCGTCGAGGAAGGCATCGTGCCCGGTGGGGGGGTGGCGCTGGTCAATGCGATCGTTGCGCTGAAGAAGGTCAACTCAGATGAGCCGGACATTCAGACGGGCATCACCATCATGCGCCGCGCGCTCGAAGAGCCGATGCGCCGCATCGCGGCCAACGCGGGCCAGGATGGCGCGGTTATCATCGACACCGTCCGCCGCATGGCGAAAGAGAAGGATAACAAGAACATCGGCTATAACGTTTTGACCGGTAACTTCGAAGACATGGTGAAGAGCGGCATCATCGACCCGGCCAAGGTCACCCGCAGCGCCGTCGAGAACGCGGCCAGCATCGCGGCGATGATCCTGACGACCGATGCGCTGATTACGGACGTGCCGGAGAAGAACCCGGCCCCCATGATGCCGCCCGGTGGTGGCGAGTATTAGCTCAGTTGGAGATGTGATGAATGGCTCTGCACGGTGCAGAGCCATTTTGCAGCTACTTTGACCCTGGAAACGTGATATGCTTATCGAATGACGGGTCATGCACCTTACGACGCACGCCACGATATTTGCGGGAACTTCAGCGTTGTAAAGCGGTTCGATAGGATTCGGTAGCGGGGTGAATGTCGCGAACTGCTATTAGCCGCGTCATCAGAAACCAGGGAGAGGAAACCAGGATGAAGACCAGACAACCGACTAAGGAATTGACCGCTTCGGTCACGACGGCTGCCGACGAGGCCCGTGAGCCACACTTTCAAGATTGGGCTCGCTTTATTTCATTCCAACCGCGGCTCTACTTTCGACCTCAAGATATGGACGAACTCAAACGTTTCCTGACAGGCGTGCGGCAAGGGCCCTTCAAACCAGGCAATCTGCGCGTCCTGGGAGGACTGCATTCCTGCTCGGATATTTGTGTGTCCGATACCATCGTCGATGTTAGCGATTTACCCAGGACCATCGAGCTTGACGCCGATCAGTCGCGGGTCACTGTGTCGGCTAACTGGCACCTGCACGACTTTCTGCTGGCATTGAGCGAGCACGGCAAGTCACTTAGTGCGACGGGCGGCACGGACGAACAGACCTTGGCCGGTCTGATCTCCACCAATACCGCGCCCGCAACGCTCCGACATCGGCTCTATGATTTGCTGGAGTGGGTCGAATACCTGACGATTGATGAAGCAAGCCAGTCGGTCGTCGAACAGCACGTGTCCAAAACAGATCCGGCGTTTCCCGCGGTGATCGGGTCGCTGGGGGCCATCGGTATTTTGACGAAAGTCCAATTCCGACTGATTGACGAGCCATACTTCGAAACCATCCAAAAAATTGTCAAGCTCAAAGAAGTGTTGACGGATGTCGCCCAGACCTCACAGACCTATGATTTCTGGCGAATCGATTGGATCCCCGACACGGATGAAGGGTTACTGTGGGCGGCGACGAGCATTCCGCAGGCAGATCCGAATGGCGATTATGCAGCGGATCAAGCGGAAAATATCTTGAAGTCTGTTTTCAACCTATTGGATAAGCTTGAATCAGCCGGACCTTTGCTCGATACAGCGATGCGCCTCGTCTACCGCGGCATCGCCCGGACTTACGGCGAAACAAAAGCCAGCGGACCGCTCCGCAATATGCTGCCGGTTGATCGACGCGCCCCGCTGCATGTGGCGATGGCCGAATGGAGCTTTAACCCGGCTGATCTGAATAACCTGATGGAACGCTGTACAGAATACTATCAGCTCAAGGGTTGGCCCAATTTGCCGATTGAAATCGAGCTCACCAAAACAGACCCGTACTTCATGTCGCCGTGGAATTGGCCCGGCCTGGAGTACATCGTCAAATTCAACTTCATGTACCTGACGGATATCAGCGGCACAGTGGCCGAGAGAGACGACATCCTGGCCCATTTACACGGTCTCTGGGATCATCTCAGGCAGGCCAATATTCCATTCAAGGCGCATTGGGGCAAAATCAACTTTATGGACTATCCATTCGTATGCGACCATTACCAGTTTGATCAATTCAAGCCGTTCATTCGCTCGATGTTTCTCAACAAATACTTGACTGACCGATTCAATCCAACCGCCTAACGAAGTCACGCCAGTTGTCAGGCGCACAGCGTTTACCCCCACCCTGCGCCGCCAGAGGCATGCGGCGCAGGGTGGGGGTCGCTTCCGCTTACGTTTGACCCACGCCCTCGTTCTGGCTATACTTGTCTCACTGCGTATACGCCTCTCATCGGAGTCCGCCCGTGATCTCTACCTTCACTGCCGGTCAAGACGAAATCGCCCGCCGGGTCAAGCAATTCCAAACGAACTTCAAAGCCTATCACGCGCCAGACTACAAGGAAGCCCACGCCCGCCAGGAGTTGATCGATTGGCTGTTTATGGCGCTGGGCTGGGATGTGCGCAATGAGCGCGGGGCGGCCCCGCATCGCCGCGAAGTGATCCTCGAAGCGTCACAAGAGGTGGAAGGCCAGGCTGCGCGAAAAGCGCCCGATTACGCTTTTCGGTTTGGCGCGGAGACCCTGTTCTATGTCGAAGCGAAGAAACCCGGCGTCGCTATCAAGACGTCGGCCAGCGCCGCCTTTCAACTGCGCCGCTATGCGTGGAGCGCTCGATTATCATTGTCGCTGCTGACCGACTTTGAAGAGTTGGCGGTGTATGACGGCCGCGTGCGTCCGTCCGATCAAGACCAGGCCAGCATCGCGCGCATCAACTATTACACCTATGATCAATACGCCGATGTGTGGCGCGAGCTCTGGGATGTGTACTCGCGGGAAGCCGTCGAGCGCGGCTCGTTCGATCAGTACGTGCAATCGTCCAAAGGCAAACGTGGCACCACGCCCGTCGATGCGGAGTTCCTCAAAGAGATCGAAGGCTGGCGCGAGGTGTTGGCGCGCAATCTAGCCTTGCGCAATGCGGCCCTATCGATTGACGAATTGAACGACGCCGTGCAGCGCACCATCGACCGCATCATCTTCTTGCGCATGGCCGAAGATCGCGGCATTGAGCCGTATGGGCGCTTGCAGCAACTCGCGCAGACCTCCGAGGTTTTGCGAAGCACCCCCGCAGTGAAGCGGAGCGGGGCGGAAACCTGTGAGGTCTACCACGGCCTGCTCGATCTGTGCCGTCAGGCCGACGCCAAATACAACTCCGGCTTATTTGACTTCTCGGCCAAGGGCGACCGGCTGACGCCCAAATTGCTCATCGACGACAAAGTGCTCAAGCCCATCCTGTCGGATCTGTACTTTCCGCACCCGTATGAATTCAGCGTCATGCCCGCTGAAATCCTGGGCAATGTGTACGAGCAGTTCCTGGGCAAAGTGATCCGCCTCACGCCGTCCCATCAGGCCAAAGTCGAAGAAAAGCCCGAAGTGAAGAAGGCGGGCGGCGTCTATTACACGCCCGCTTACATTGTCGCGTACATCGTTAAGCAGACGGTGGGTAAAGCGATTGAGGGCAAAAACCCGAAGCAGTTGGAGGACTTTCGCGCACTGGATATGGCGTGCGGTTCCGGCTCGTTTTTGCTGGGCGCGTATCAATATCTGCTGGACTATTACCTGCAATGGTATATCGATCATTTAGACCCTTCGGGTTTTGCCCGCTCCGCTGCGCTACGGGGTGCTTCGCAAAACCCGAAGGGTCTCCAGCAGATCAAGGGCGAATGGCGCTTGACCGTGGCCGAAAAGAAACGCATCCTCACCGCGCACATCTTCGGCGTGGATATTGATCGGCAGGCTGTGGAAGTGACCAAACTCTCGCTGCTGCTCAAAGTGTTGGAAGGCGAGAGCGATGAAAGCCTGCAACTGAAATTGTTTGACAGCGAACGCGCCTTGCCTAATCTGGATGCCAACATCAAATGCGGCAACAGTTTGATTGGCCCCGATTACTTTGCGGATCAACTGCTGCCCGACGCCGAGGAGATGAAGCGCGTCAATCCCTTTGATTGGCAGCATGAATTTCCAGAAGCGATGAAGGCGGGCGGCTTTTCCGTCATTGTCGGCAACCCGCCCTACATCCGCATTCAGGTCATGAAGGAATGGGCGCCGCTGGAAGTGGAAGCCTACAAGCAATTGTATGTGTCGGCCCGCACGGGCAACTATGACATCTACGTGGTCTTTGTCGAGCGAGCATTGAGCCTGCTCAACCACGACGGACGATTGGGCTTCATTCTGCCGCACAAGTTTTTCAACGCGCAGTATGGCGAGCCGCTGCGTGACTTGATCGCTAAAGGCCGCTATTTATCGAACGTCGTCCACTTTGGCGATCAACAAGTCTTCGCAGGCGTCACCACGTATACATGCTTGATGTTCCTTGATAAGGCGGGCCGCGCTGCCTGTCACTTCGTCAAGGTCGATGATTTAGCCGCGTGGCGCAAAACGGGCGCAGCCATTGAGGGCGACATTCCAGCTGATCGAATCACCGCTGCCGAATGGAACTTTACTGTTGGCAGTGGTGCAGGGCTGTATGAAAAGCTAAGCACGATGCCAGTTAAGCTAGGTGATATTTCGGCAAAGATTTTCCAAGGATTGGTTACAAGCGGTGATCCCATATACTTACTTGATCCTCTTGGCAACGAACAGAATGGATATGTGCCTGTCAGTTCCAATGCCACTGGTAAGGAATACGAATTAGAAACGGGAGTTGTTTGGCCTTTGTGTAAAGGTTCAAGAGACATACGCCGTTACTCTGCAATCCCATCGAAACGAGTCTTATTTCCATATGATGCTAGAACCTCTGCGGAGACAGGCAAAACGGTTCTTATCGCAAGCAGGGATTTTGCCCAACGCTTTCCGAAGGCATGGAAGTATCTGAACGAGAACTATGATGTGCTGCGTGATAGAGAAAAAGGCAAGATGAGGCACGAAGCGTGGTATGGATATGTGTACCCAAAGAGTGTTGCGCTATTCGCAAAGCCGAAAATACTCACTCCATCAATCGCCGCAAATGCCTCATTTACTTTCGACAGGAAGGGCGAGTTGTATTTCGTTGGTTCTGGCGGTGGCGGCGGTGGCGGCTACGGCATTATTTTGAACGACGATTGCAAAATGGCTTACGAATATGTGCTGGGGCTGTTAAATTCTAAACTTCTTGACTCGTGCCTCAAACAAATCAGTAGCCCGTTTCGCGGTGGATACTATGCTTTCAATCGCCAATACATCGAACAACTCCCTATCCGCCCCATCGACTTCACCAACGCCGCCGACAAAGCCGCGCATGATCGCATGGTGAAGTTGGTGGACACCATGCTGCAACTGCATCCGCGTCTGGCCGCCGCCCAAGCGGCGCATGACCGCGACTTGATTCAACGCCAGATCGACGCGACGGATCGGCAGATCGACGCGCTGGTGTATCAGTTGTATGGGTTGACCGAGGAAGAGATTAAGATTGTGGAAGGCGTCAACAGATAGGCAACGAATCAGCGGATACGTGCTGATCGACTCATCCGTTGATCCGTTATCTATCCGATGACGCCCAATCGACCCATGACCGCGACCTGATCCAACGTCAGACACCGTGCCCGGCAGTATCGGGTATCGACGCGACGGATCGGCAGATCGACGCGCTGGTCGCTTCGCGTCAGTTGCCGCAGGGAGGTTGACCGAGGACGAGATCAAGATTGTGGAAGGCCAGGCGTAGGGGCGAGGCATTCCGCCAGAAACCGAGCCGATCAGGTTCCTTGCCGCAGCGAAGATGCCGATCGACACAGATTCGTTGGCGAATGCCTCGCCCCTACTCTTCACCTCACAAAGCCTACTCGCTTTCAGCCAAGCGCGGAGTGTCACCGCCTAAAAGAAGGTCGCCTCAAATAAATAAACAAGGGAGACGCAAATAACGCCGGGAGTCTTTTGACAACAAGCCGGGGCCTTTAATGGTCGGCGAGTTCCGCGTCAATGCCCGCCGCCTGTTTCCCGCCGCCGCCGATCGCACCGCCCTCAACCTCAACGGCAACATTCCCAAAGACGCGCAGCAATTCATCGGTGGGGCGCAGCTGTCGTATACAGCGGCACTCAAAGAACCCTACGCGGCAACCTTTGCGGCCAATGGTTATCTGGCGGCGTATCTCACTTCAGCGCTCGCCGCTGTGGATGCCTTCAAGAAAGCCGACGAAGATCAGAATGCGGCCATCGGCGCGGCGACCAAATCGACGGCGAATCGGGATGCGGCCTTCGCGGTGCTGGATAAGTGGCAGAAGATTTTCGAGCGGCTGGCGCAGACCACGCTCAAGAGCCGGCCTGATCTGTTGAAGAAGTTGAATCTGTAAATCCTTTGTTGGAAAAGAACGAGAGGGCTGATTTCACAGCCCTCTCGTTTTGCGTGCAGCGCAGTCTCGCGGTATAGATCAATCGAAGGGTAGAATTCACTCGCGCCGACTTTTTTTGATCCACCTCCCAATGTGTGAACCCCCTGGCGGCAGTTGATCCACCTGCGCAGAACTTCAAATCACTGTCGCGGCCCAAGGCCCACGCCTGCTGAAAATATATCGCTTGCCTGTGAATCGTGCAGCCGCGAAGACACGTGTGATCCGTGCGCGTGGCCTGGCTTATCAAGCCCGCGGCGAATCAGTATGGCCGCATATTGACACGCGCGATGACTTCTTGTAATAAGCGCTCGGGATGGCGCACGCCCTGCAAGTGAATAGCCCGGTTCGACGAATGGCTCTGCGCGGTGCAGAGCCATTTTGTATTGCCACTTTCAGACGGCCGCCCTCTCTCACTGGTCGCACGTGTAGTCCAAACACTGACAACAGAATCAGCCTCGTGCTGATAGCCAGCGGCGCGTGAATCGCTTATGATGATGCTACTGAGCGCCTACCCTGCACCTGAGGGCAGGGGCCGTGCCCCTTGGGCAGGGTTGCATCGATGGCTTGACGTTTCGCCCGCCCAAGCAACAGAAAACAAGATTACCTTGCAGTGTCGATTGAGTGATGGTGCAACGCTCGGTTGCAAAATGTCCGACGGCCAGGTCCGTTACAGTCAAAGGAGCAGGCCATGTTTCAGACCATCTTCCTGGCTAGTTTACTGGTATCGGTGCCGGCGTCTTTACCAGTCTGGCCGTACAGCCGGCGTTGGGGCCTTAAGCTTAGTGCCGGCCTGAGTATAGTGCTGGTGGCGCTGCTCATCTTGGCGGTGGCTGATCCCAATTTCTAATATTGGGAGAGGTAGATGTCACGGCGATGTTATTGCCCATCAACCGGCTGTAAAGGACGCGCTGAAACAGGCCGGCATCAAAACCCGCCAGATCAGGGCTGGCGTACACGAACAGGAGGTGATCGATGAGCAAAGCGACCATTAGGGCAAACCCCCTCATGGGTCGCCAGTCCTAAATTGACAAACCCGGAAGAAATCGAGCAAGTTGCAGTACATCATGAAAACAGAGGAGGCTATCTGTGGCACCTAAACTGATCTTTACAGGTATCTTGATTCTATTGGTCATGGGAGCCATGGCTGGGCAGGTTGCGCCAGTATCGGCCGGGTTTACGCCGACCGCCACATCCGTCCCGCCGACCGCCACATCCATCCCGCCGACCGCCACATCTGTCCCGCCGACCGCCACACCAGCCCACAGGTCCGTCCGGACGACCGCCGTTCCGCCGACTGCCGTCCTGCCAACCACCATCCCACCAACCGCCACGCCGCCTCTGCTTTTACCAGTCACCGGCGGATCGGCAAGTGGTCCGAACAGTAGTGAGATTAACGCCGTGTCACTTGCAGGCGTGCTGGTCCTGGTACTCGCTGCCATCAGCCTGGTCATCCGCAAATCGGCCAGAACAAAAAACGGATAAATTTAGGAGGTATTCAATGTTACGGATGCGTACCCTCGTCCAACTTGTCGCACTAATCGTCATTGTCACGCTCGCCGCGTTGCCATCGGTGGCATCGCCCGCGGTCACCACCGCAGCCACCGCGCCAGGACTAGGTATGGCGTCGACCTTCTCGGTCCTGGCTGCCACGTCGATGGACGCCGCCAATCCTACCACCATCTCTGGTGATTTAGGCCTCAGCACGGGCCTCGCTGCCCAGAGAACCGGGACCTGGGTGGTGGGAGGCATGCAATATTTTGGTCCATCTTCTCTGGCCGCGACTGCTCGCACGGATGCTCTGGGTGCCTGGACCAATATGGCGGGCCAGCCATCCAGTGGTACGTGGAGTCTTAATCCGAATCCGGTGCCGGGCGTGTGGACTGCCGCCAGTAGCGCCACGTTTAATGGAGCGCTCACGCTAAGCGGCGGCCCCACGGATATTTGGGTTTTCCAAATCAGTACCGACTTTACATTCAATGGCTCGGTGATCATGGCCGGCGGGGCGCAACCCTGCAATGTGTTTTGGCAGATCGCCCGAGACACGACCATCGCTTCAGGTAGTACGTTTGTCGGAACGCTCATTGCGGGGAGAGATGTCACGCTGGTCTCCAGCGCAACCGTTAGCGGCCGGATCCTGTCGCTCGATGGCGCTTTGACGACGGATGGCAACACCATCATCCGCGCAATCTGCGCGCCAGGTATTAACACTCAGATCCACGACGCCAACCATACAGCGATAACCTCTGCCCCGATTGGCACCATTGTGCATGACCAGGCGGCAGTAACCGGCAGCGTTGGCATAACCCCCACGGGGACAGTTAGCTTCACGGTCTACGCCAACCAGACCTGCGCCGGGGTGGGTACGCCCGCCGGAGTGGTGGCACTGAACGGGGCGGGGGTGGCTGACCCCAGTAATACGGCGACGCTGACCAGCGCCGGGTTATCTTACCTGGCGCATTACACCGGGGATGTTATCTACGATGCAGGCGATGGCCCGTGTGAGGTTCTCGTCCCCCTAGCCTTGTCAAGCGTTACCACTCAGATCCACGACGCCAGCCATGCGGTGGTGACCTTTGCCCCGGTTGGCACCATCGTGCATGACCAGGCGGCAGTAACCGGCACCTTGGGCATTCCCACGGGGCTAGTGAACTTCACGGTCTACGCCAACCTGACCTGCGCCGGGGTTGGTACACCCGCCGGGGCGGTGGCGCTGAACGGGGCGGGGGTGGCTGACCCCAGTAATACGGCGACGCTGACCAGCGCCGGGTTATCTTACCTGGCGCATTACACCGGGGATGCGATCTACAATGCAGCCGATGGCCCGTGTGAGGTTCTCGTCCCTCTGGCCTTGTCAGCCATTACCACTCAGATCCACGACGCCAACCATGCGGTGGTGACCTTTGCCCCGATTGGGACTATCGTGCATGACCAGGCGGCAGTAACCGGCACCCTTGGCATTCCTACGGGGACAGTTAGCTTCACGGTCTACGCCAACCAGAACTGCTCTGGGGTTGGTGCATCCGCCGGGACGGTGGCGCTGAACGGGGCGGGGGTGGCTGACCCCAGCAATACGGCCATTCTGACCAACGCCGGGTTATCTTACAAGGCGCATTACACCGGGGATGCGATCTACAATGCAATCGATGGCCCGTGTGAGGTTCTCGCCCCCATGGCCTCGTCAGGTATATACACTCAGATCCACGACGCCAGCCATGCGGTGGTGACCATTGCCCCGGTTGGGACCATCGTGCATGACATGGCGGCAGTAACTGGCACCTTGGGCATCCCCACGGGGACAGTTAGCTTCACGGTCTACGCCAACCTGACCTGCGCCGGGGTGGGTACACCTGCCGGGGTGGTGACGCTGAACGGTGCGGGTGTGGCTGATCCTAGCAATACAGCGACTCTGACCAGCGCCGGGTTATCTTACTTGGCGCATTACAACGGGGATCCTAACTACACTGCGGCCGATGGCCCGTGTGAGGTTCTCGCCCCGCTGGCCTTGCAAGGCATTACCACTCAGATCCACGACGCCAACCATGCGGTGGTGACCTTTGCCCCGATTGGTACCATCGTGCATGACCAGGCGGCAGTAACCGGCACCTTGGGCATCCCCACGGGGACAGTGAACTTCACGGTCTACGCCAACCAGACCTGCGCCGGGGTGGGTACGTCCGCCGGGGCGGTGGCACTGAACGGGGCGGGGGTGGCTGACCCCAGCAATACGGCGACTCTGACCAGCGCCGGGTTATCTTACCGGGCGCATTACAACGGGAATGCCATCTACACTGCAGCCGATGGCCCGTGTGAGGTTCTCGTCCCTCTGGCGTTGCAAAGCATTACCACTCAGATCCACGACGCCAATCATGTAGTGATAACTTCTGCCCCGATTGGGACCATCGTGCATGATATGGCTACGGTAACCGGCACCCTTGGCATCCCTACGGGGACAGTGAACTTCACGGTCTACGCTAACCTGACCTGCGCCGGGGTCGGTACGTTCGCCGGGGCGGTGGCGCTGAACAGTGTGGGAGTGGCTGACCCCAGCAATACGGCAACTCTGACCAGCGCCGGGCTATCTTTCAAGGCGCATTACAACGGGAATGCTACTTACACTGCAGCCGATGGCCCGTGTGAGGTCCTCGTCGCTAGCCCTACAGCGGTGCAATTGCTTTACTTCCAGGCCAACCCGTTGAGCGGCCAACAGGTGCAGTTAAAGTGGGCCACCGCATTAGAGGTCGATAACTTTGGCTTCAACCTCTACCGCGCTAACGTCGATGACGTTGACGTTGCGCGTGCCAGCCTGCCGATTCACTTTGAACCGGCGGTCACTCAGGGCAGCGGCTCAGGCGCGACCTACGTCTATGTCGACACTGCACCCTCTGCTGGCCCGTGGTGGTACTGGCTGTCCGATGTGGATACTAAGGGGATCGAAACGTTTCACAACACGCCGATAAACATTACCGTGCAATCCAATAACAACTTACCCTACCGCGTCTATCTCCCCTTCACTGCAAAAGGGAGCGGAAATTGACGCTTGACTTTTCAGAGCGGCGGAATGGCTTACGCTAAAGTGAGGTCTGCGTGGTCAAGCAGAAACGGACGCGCTCGGCCTTGATTATGACGCTGTTGCGCGCGGGGTGCATTGGCCTGATCGCTTTAGGAAGTGCGCTTACAAGTAGTGTCGGTGGCGAAGCCAGCGCTTCGCCACCGACACTTTCTATGCGTCCGGCCGTGACTACCACCGCCGATGGCCTGCTTGTGGATTGGCGCGTTCCTAAAGCGCAGATCGTATCGCACACAGACGGGACCACCGCTGTGCAGTTGCCCGGTTTCTCGCAAACCGCCCGGCCTGGCGCGCCAGTGCTCCCTTTTTTCTCAGAGTTGGTCGCTGTGCCGCCTGGCGCGATTCCAACTCTGCGGGTGGTTCTGGTCGAAGAGACCGAGAGACCTTTGCCCGGTCCAGTGGCGCTGGCCCCGTTCCCCCAAGACGTACAACGTGATGCGACAGGCCAGCTCATTGGCGGAACCTTCGCGCCGGCTTTATCGGTGCAGGCCGCCTTGTCTGCGGCACGGACAAAATCGGTGTCGCCTGCTCAAAGCAGCGAAAGTCAACCCGTCGTGATCGAGCCTGTCGGCGTAGTGCGCGGCGTGCGCTTGGCGCGGTTGGTGTTCTACCCGGCCCGCCCGATCGGGATGTATCCCCAGGCGCGCCTGCGCGTGACGACCCACGTGCGCGTCTCCCTCACTTTTGCAGGGCAGCCAGGCGACCTGCCCCGCGCCACCTCGCCCGATCCCTTGTTAGCCGCCCTGCGCTCGGCGGTCATCAACCCAGAGCAGGTTCAGCCTTCAACGGTCACTATCCAGAATCCGCCTGCCGAACTCGCAGCTAAGATCCAAAGTCTCAACGACGCCGGCTCGAACAGGACCGCGATTGAAGTCAGTACGCCCGGCTTGACCGCTATCACGTATGAAGCGTTGGCCGGGAGTGGCTTTCCAGTGGGAAACGTCGACCCGCATACTCTGCATCTGGCGCGCGCCGGGCAGGAAATCGCCGCCGAATGGGACGGCAATGATAATGCGATCTTTGAGCCGGGCGAACGCCTGCTTTTCTACGCCGAACCGCGCTTCAGCCGGTGGACGTCAACCGACGTCTACCTCCTCTGGCAGGATGTCATCACGCCCGGCCTACGCATGCAAAACCGTCCGGCTGTCCCGGCTGGTCAACCCCCGGGGATTGCCTGGGCCGATGCAACGGCCGAGATCAATCAGCTGTATACCCCCGATTGTTTTTGTGGGACGCTCCCTGCAGGACGCGACGGCGACCATTGGACGTGGGATGATTTGAAACGTCCAGGCCATTCAACCGGCTCGTACTCGATCACCCTGCCAACGGTAGACGCGACGCAGCCGGCTACACTGACCCTGTGGTTGATCGGCTACACTGATATTCTCGCGGTCACACCTGATCATCGCGTGGGAGCAACTCTCAACAATGTGTTCCTGGGGAACATCGAATGGAACGGGCAACAGGCTGTAACCGCAACGATGCCAATCCCCTCAGGGCTTCTGCACACCACCAACGCTATTACGCTGACCTTGCCCGGCCTACCCGGCGTCGACATCGAAGGCGCGTGGCTGGATGCCTTTTCAATTCGCTATGCGCGCGGCAGTGCGCCCTTTGGCAACTCGGTCATCTTCACCGGGCAGCCCACGGCCCACGTTTATACACTCGCGCTCAGTTCCACAGTAGACCTCCGCGCTTACGACGTNNCGCTACGCGCTAACGACGGACAGCGGATTGCTATTCCCTGTCACAGTGCGCCCGACACAACCTCTGCAAACGACCGGTGGCTTTACGGGCGCTGACTATGTGATGATCGCGCCGGCCGGCTTTATCCCTGCTCTGGGCAACTTGATCGCGCTGCGTCGCTCTCAGGGTTTGACCGTTGCCATCGAAAACGTGCAAGCCATCTATGATGTCTACGGGGACGGACGNNGCGTCCCACCTACATTCTGCTGGTCGGTGATGGGAGCTTTGACCCCAAACGCTATCGTATCGATTCGCCGCCCACATTTATCCCACCTTACCTGGCTAATATAGATCCATGGGCCGGTGAGACAGCCGCTGACAATCGCTACGTCACAGTGGACGGGGTGGATAATCTGCCGGATATGTTGATTGGACGCCTGCCGGTCAAAACATTGACCGAGACGCAAACCGTGGTGGATAAAATCGTGCAGTACGAGACGAATCCCTTGCCCGGCGGCTGGAATGCGAATGTGACTTTTGTAGCCGATAACGCGGATGAGGCTGGAGACTTTGC
>PMCF01000166.1 GCA_003154115.1 Anaerolineae bacterium | reverse complement strand
GGAGCAATCTGCGGAGTTGTTCTTTGACGGCTGCTAGGGAACAGTTAGCGGTGCGCAGAGACACGGGCAATGCTGAATGCTGAATGCGCATGGTATACTACTGCGTAAAGCAAATTCGGCTCTTCCGACTTCAACGGGAATCGCTTCTGCCGGATGGGTACACGCTACGCGAGCGCTTGGGAACGGCGGATGTACCCACGCAGAGCGGCCGGGAGCATCAGACAATAACCTCGCTCAAGTCGGATGAGCAGCAAATTCTTTGAAGGAAGAATGAATTTCTATGGAAAAGACTGTGGCGATCATCGGATTAGGCTATGTGGGACTGCCCCTGGCCGTGGCCTTTGGACGGGCGGGTGTGCCCATTGTGGGCGTCGAGCTCAGCCGCTCGAAAGTGGACGAACTGAATGCGGGGCGCAGCTATATCCCCGACGTGCCGTCGGTCGATGTGGCGGCGCTGGTGAAACAGAATCTGCTGCGCGCCACCACCGATTACGCCGTGGTCGGCGAAGCCGAAGCGATCTTTATCTGCGTGCCCACGCCCTACGATGCGGCTAAAGCGCCCGATCTGTCGTTCATCATCAGCGCAGCCGAAGGCCTCGTGCCGCATTTGCAGAAGGGGCAGCTGGTGGTGCTGCAAAGCACGACGTATCCCGGCACCACGGATGAAGTGGTGTTGCCGATCCTGGAGCGATCGGGTTTGCAGCTGGGCGCGGATTTCGATCTGGCCTTCAGCCCCGAACGCATCGATCCCGGCAATACGAAGTTCAACGCGATCAATACGCCGAAGGTGGTGGGCGGCGTGAACGAGCGCGCCACGCAGCGCGCGGCCGCATTGCTGAAACGCATCGGCGCGCCGGTGGAGATTGTGTCGAGCGCGCGGGCGGCCGAGATGACCAAGCTGCTGGAGAATATTTTCCGCAGCGTGAATATCGCGTTAGTCAACGAGATCGCGCTGCTGTGCGAGCGGATGAACATGGACGTGTGGGAGGTGATCCGCGCGGCGAGCACGAAGCCGTTCGGGTTCATGCCGTTCACGCCAGGCGCGGGGGTAGGCGGCCACTGCATCCCGATCGATCCGCTGTACCTGTCGTGGAAAGCGCGCGAGTACGACTTCCATACCAACTTCATCGATCTGGCGGCGGAAGTAAACGAGAGCATGCCGTATCACGTGGTCGATCTGGTGATGCAGGGCCTGTCGCAGCGTGGGCGCGGGATCAAGGATAGCAAGGTGTTGGTGCTAGGCGTGGCCTTCAAACGCGACATCGACGATCCGCGCAACAGTCCGGCGGAACGCGTGATCGAATTGCTCTTGCAGCGCGGGGCGCAGGTGCAGTATCATGATAAGTACGTGCCGCAGTACAAGATCGGACCGGATGTCTTCCGCCGCGAGAAACTCACGTTGACGTCCATTCCGCTGGACGATGATGCCTTGCAGGACAGCGATAGCGTGGTGATCGTGACCGGGCATCGCAACGTCGATTATCAGCACGTGATCGATCTGGCGCCCAGCGTGGTGGATTGCTGCAATGCGACGATGGGGTTGAAGGGGACGGAAGCGAAGGTGGTGAGGTTGGGAGTGGGGAGTGCAATAGTTGGGTAGTCCGATAGTCAGTTGTCGTTTCTACTCAGCCGCATCCCGCCTAGCGCGCCGCCGCTTCGTCCCTTCGGCACGGCGCACTGGGTGGAATGCGCTGGACACGGAGTCGAAGGATAGCGGGCTGAGTAGTAACAGCGCCGGAGCGAAATCGCAGCCAATGCACGGTCAGAGCGATAGGCTCTTCGAGGACGCGGAATAGCAGTGTGATTCGGGTTGAGAATCTGAATGAAGTGAGGTGATCGAAATGACCAAACTCATGCTAGAGGTTTCCAGTGAAGTCTTGGAGGCCGTGAAACTGCCGCCAGCGGAAGTGGAAAAAGAATTCCGTAAGGAGTTGGCTATGGCGCTCTATCAACGGGGCGTGCTGACTGTGGGCAAGGCGAGGCTGCTGGCTCAAATGCCCCGTTGGGAATTCGAGGAGCTCTTGGGTCAGCGCGGGATAGTGCGGCATTATACGGGCGCGGACCTGGAAGAGGATATCCAATATGCCCTTGGTCCTCAGGGTGATGCCTCGACCTTTTCGACCTTCTCCAACAGGGAGAAGGGGTAAAGGGAGACCAGGTGGAGGAACAATGAGCCAAATTGTCATGGATATCCCCGTCGATACGCTGCTGGCTTTGAAGATATCGCCAGAGCAGGCCGCGGCTGAAATCAAGATGGCGGCGGCAGTGAAACTATTCGAATTGGGCCGACTCTCGTCGGGCGCAGCGGCGCGGCTGGTGGGCGCGCCGCGAACCGTGTTCTTGTCGCGGCTGGCCGATTACGGGGTGGAGACGTTTCGCTTGACCGAGGCCCAGCTGCAGCACGAGGTCGCGCTTGTCTGAAGTCATCTGCAACACATCGCCGCTTCAATATTGCGACTGGCCGGTGAAGCATGAAAGGGGAGGTTATGACGGCGACTTATCTCATTACGGGCGGAGCCGGTTTTATCGGCTCCCACATCGTCGACGAAGTGCTGCGGCGCGGCGAGCGCGTGCGCGTGCTGGATAACTTTAGCACCGGGCGGCGGGAAAACGTGTCGAAGGTGGAATTCGGAACGCGGAATGCGGAATTGATTGAAGGCGACATCCGCGATCTGGCGACGGTACAGCGGGCGATGGCGGGCGTGGACTACGTGCTGCATCAAGCGGCATTGCCTTCGGTGCAGCGCTCGGTGCAGGATCCGTTGACGACGAATGAAGTCAATGTGACCGGCACGCTGAATGTGCTGACGGCGGCGCGCGACCAGCAGGTGAAACGAGTGGTGGTGGCTTCATCGTCGTCCGTATATGGCGACAGCCCGACCTTGCCCAAGCATGAGGCAATGCCCACTGCGCCGCGCTCGCCGTATGCCGTGTCAAAACTGGCGGCGGAGCGATATGCGCTGGCCTTTAACACGGTGTATGGTTTGCCGACCGTGGCACTGCGTTACTTCAATGTGTTTGGTCCCCGGCAAGATCCCACCTCGCAGTATTCGGCGGTGATTCCGAAATTCATCACAGCGATGCTGAAAGGTGAAGCGCCCACGATTTACGGCGACGGTTTACAGTCGCGCGATTTTACTTTTGTGGCGAACGTGGTGAATGCCAACTTGCTGGCGTGTGAGCGCGAAGAAGCAGTAGGGCAGGTGATGAATGTGGCGTGTGGAGAGCGATATACGCTGCTGGATTTGCACGCGGAAGTGCAACGAATCCTGCAAGTAGAAATCGCACCGGTGTTTGCGGAAGTACGTAAAGGGGACGTGAAGCATTCACTGGCGGCGATCGAGGCGGCGCGTGAACGGTTGGGGTATCAACCCGCGTTTGGCTGGACGGAAGGGTTGCGGCTAACGGTTGAGTCATTTCAGACACACCGCCAGCGGGAGCATTCATAAAACCTGGCGAAGGACAAGCAGTCGCGCAGTGGTGTCGCGCTGTTGGACAACAGGCCTGGCGCGTTTTAGAGAAAACCAGGATACTTCCCACGGGAATATACTGTGCGTGGGCATAAACTGCGCTTTTTGATCCGCGAACACACGCCTAGCGCGCCCCCGCCGCACAGCGGCGGACAGGGCGTGCGGTGCAGTGCTCCCGTCTTCNNTCGCGGATCAGATTTTTCCGCAATCTATGACCGTTCGCAGTATCACCAAAACCTGCGCGTTAAAGAGGAGGCAAGATCACTATGCAATTGATCATCGAGTATCCCCAGCTGCTGCCCGATGCCCTGCAGCAAACGCGAGCGGAGTTCGAGCAGGAAGCCAGGATGGCCATGGCGGTNNGACGTTTCTGTTGAGTCTCCAGCGGTATGGGGTGGCCATGATCGACCTTGAAGAAGACGAACTCCGAGCTGACCTGGAAAATGCCTGAACTACAAGAGATCGTCCTCAACACCAGCCCGGTCATCTTTCATGAATACGATATGAGTCATATTGTGATTAGGTGTAAAATCCGCTGGCAGGAGCGTGTGAAATGATTGACACAACGGCTCACCCTAACCGATTACGCGGCCCGGCCAGCCTAACGCAGGAACGCCGGCCATTGGAGAATGGCGACCGGCTCACGCGCGCTGAATTTGAGCGACGCTATGCCGCCATGCCGCATATCAAGAAAGCAGAACTGATTGAAGGAGAAGTCTATATGCCGTCACCGGTGCATCACGCCAGTCATAGCAAGCCCCACGCCCAATTGCTGGTTTGGCTCGGAACCTATAGCGCGGCCACACCCGGCGTTGACCTGGACGACAACGTGACGGTGCGGCTCGATCAGTTCAACGAGGTGCAGCCGGATGCCTTGTTGCGATTGGAGACTGGCCAATCGCGCATCAGCGCCGACGACTATATCGAGGGCGCGCCGGAACTGGTGGCCGAGATCGCCTCGTCCAGCGCGGCGATTGATCTGCACCGCAAGCTGCGCGTCTATCTACGCAGTGGCGTACAAGAGTACCTGGTGTGGCGTACACTGGATCAGCAGCTAGACTGGTTTGAACTGCGCGAGGGCGAGTACGTGCCGCTGGCGCCAGACGAGCAAGGCCGCTTGCGCAGCCGGGTCTTTCCCGGCCTGTGGCTGGCCGTTGCTCCGCTGCTGGCGGGTGATCTGGCCGCGGTATTGGCGGAACTATAGGCGGGGTTAACGGCTGACGAACATACCACGTTTGTCCAGCGATCGTAACTACGGTATTCATTAACGGGTAACTGAACGTCGTCGTCATGGCGAACATTTTTGTAGTGGAGTCGTATGAGTCCGGTTGTCATTAGCGTCGAGAATCTATCCAAGGTCTATCGCCTGGGCCAGATTGGCACTGGCACACTGACCAACGACCTGCGGGTGTGGTGGGCCACTAAGGGCTTGCCAAGAAATAAGTCCGCACTTTCGACGCTCCCGCCGGATTGCAAATCCGGCGATGGGGGCGGGATGTGACCATCCCGCCTGGAGCAATCTGCGGAGTTGTTCTTTGACGGCTTCTAAAGTGCGCGGCCCCTACGGCCAATCCCTTGCTCAAGATCGGGCAGCCCGATCACGGCAACCGGGCGGGCAAAGAGCTGTTTGCCCTGCGGCACGAGTGGATGAGGGGTGAGTATGGAAACAGAAGCGTTTGATACGGAGGCGCTGATTACGATTACGGCCTTCAATATCGAGGCCCGGTATCCCGACTTCAAACGGTCCTTTCGCCAGAAATGTACGGCCAAGTACACCGCCGACCAGCTGGCGACGATTAAGGAGCTGTTCCTATGGCTGCAATCCAGCCTGTCGTAGCGCAAAGCATTACGCGGTTTTTGGCGGACGTCCAGCGGCAGCGGCGAATCAGCACCGTGTATCTGTATGGCTCCCAGATCAAGGGCACGGCCACCGAGTGGAGCGATATCGATCTGGCGATTGTGTCGCCGGACTTTGGCGCTGACCTGTTCCAAGAGCGCGTGGACCTATTGCGGCTGGCGGCGCAGATTGACGATCGGATTGAATCCCATCTGTTCAGGCCGGAGGATTTCACCAACAATGATCCCCTGGTCAGTGAGATACGGCGAACCGGCGTGCGCTTGGTGTAGAATAAAATCTTCAACATAGGATGGCGAAAATGAACCAACTGCCAAGAGGTGTGATATGACACGAGTCGCCGTGATCGGAGTGGGCGCGATGGGCCGCAACCACGTCCGGGTCTATTCCGAAATGTCCGACGTGGAGCTGGTGGGCGTGGCCGACGCCGACGGCAAAGCGGCTGAGGCGATGAGCCGCCGCTTCGGCGGCCAGGCTTACAGCGATTATCGCCGGCTGCTCGACGAGCAGCCGATCGACGCGGTGACGATTGCCGTGCCGACGGGCGATCACCTAGCAGTGGCCGAGGACGTCATCGCGCGCGGCCTGCCCGTGTTGATCGAGAAACCGATTGCGGCCACGGTACCGGAAGGCCAGGCCATCATCGCGGCGGCGGAGCGGGCGGGGGTGGTGCTCATGATCGGCCACATCGAACGCTTCAACCCCGCCGTCATCGCGTTGAAGGATCATCTGGCCCAGGGCGAGCTGGGCCGCGTGTTTCAGATCGACGCACATCGCCAGGGGCCGTTTCCGGCGCGCGTCAAAGACGTGGGGGTCGTAGTCGATCTGGCGGTGCACGATCTGGACGTGATGCGCTACGTGAGCGGCAGCGAGATTGTGCGCGTGTACGCCGAGACGGGGCAGCGCGTCCACAGCACGCGCGAAGATCTGGTGACCGGCCTGGTGCGGTTACGCGACGGCTCGATCGGCACGCTGACGATCAATTGGTTGACACCGACCAAGATTCGCGAGTTGTACGTGACGGGCGAGCGGGGCATGTTCCGCGTGGATTATCTGACCCAGGATTTGTATTTCTTTGAGAATGCCACGGTCAGCGGCAGCGAGTGGCAGACGCTGCAAGTCCTGCGCGGCGTGAGCGAAGGACGCATGATCCGGCATGTCGTCGCCAAGAAAGAGCCCTTGCGGGCCGAGCAAGAGGCGTTTCTGGCGGCCGTGCGCGGCGAAGCGCCCGTCACGGTGACGGGCCTGGACGGCTTAAAGGCGCTGGCGCTGGCGCAGGCCGTGGTGACTTCCGGCCTGGAGCATCGCCCGATCGTGCTTGAGGATTAAGGTAACTATCCAGCCAGAACACCGGATTGTGCAAGGCGGGAATCCAGTAGTCCGACCTGCGTTAATTGCCAATCGTCAGTCTGGATGCCCGATGGAAGCATTCGGGCATCCAGACTGAGTAGTAACTTTTGACAGAGTAGTGACAAAGGGCAGGCGAAAACGGGTAAAAGCACGGCTGACAGCGCCGGGCGCCGGTTGTATCATGCAGGTCAGCCGGTGCGGCTGTGATCGACAGATTGGCAAGGATGCTCATGATTGAAGAAAT
>PMCF01000371.1 GCA_003154115.1 Anaerolineae bacterium | reverse complement strand
CTTAAATCCGGGAAGTACTGAGGCTGGTGTTCCGGCCGCTTGCATGCCAAGCACTTGCGCCAGATGCGCTTCGGCAAAAGCCAGGCCGAGATAGGCCAACACCATCCGCGCGCAAGCCGGCAAACAAGCGCCGTCAGACTCCTGTTCAAACAATGGAACCGGTAGCGAGTCGATTGGCATGATCTTTGATCTCTTGTATTAACTGCGGCGTCGTCAACAGCTCGCCGGTTTGCGCGTCGACGTCGATCTGCCCGACCTGTCCCAACCGGCCCCGCGTGGACAACGCCAGCACCACGGGCACCCGCCAGCAAACACGATCGTTTGCGACGAGCAGAGAAGGTTGATCGCCCCCCAACCCGGTACTGACCTCGTTGAGCAAAAAAACGTTGACTTTGCGCCGCGCGACGAGCGCCGTCAGATTCATTTTTGCCGACACGCTGATATTAATATTGATCTGTGCGGATTCGAATTGTGGCACTAAGTTTTCAATCTCAACCGCCATGTTCAGCCTCCTGCTTCACCTGACCAACCGCCCATTCAATCGTCGCCTTCAATTGCTCTTCAGTGACGGCCAGGCCGCCGGCCTGCGCAAAATCCGGTGAGCCGCCACCCTTGCCGCCCAGCTGCGCCGCCGCGGCTTTCAGCAACGTCGCCAGATCAATGGAAAGATCTTTGGAGCGGGCAAACACCAACGACAACGCCGCGCCCGTCGAGCCTAACAACGCCACGGTGTTGGGTCGTGCCACCAGCAGACTCGCCACCCGCTTGAGATACGCCGTGTCCCGATTCAACCACGCGTGCGCGATTAAGCCGTAGTCGCCGCGTGGTTCGATCGATTCAAGCAGCTCGCGCGCCTCATACTGCTGCAAGCGCGTATCCGCTTCCGACAACTGCTTGCGCAGCGCCTTCGCGTCGCTCTGCATCCGCCCGATTGCTTGATCGAGTTCCCAGAAGCCCACCGTCAAATCCGACGCGATCTGCATGATCAGCTGATTCTTGCGCCGATAATCGTGCAGGGCGCGTCGCCCGCAGCGAAACTCCACACGCGTCTCTGCGCCGCGCCGCTCCAGCTTCACGATCTTGATCAAGCCCACTTCGCCCGTGCGCGCCACGTGCGTGCCGCCACACGCCGACCAATCGAACCCTTCAATCTGCACGATGCGGATCGCCGCATCGACTTTGGGTGGCTTGCGCAATGGCAATGTCTGGAGTTCACTCTCCGTCACAAAGCGCGCCGCGATCGGTCTATTCTCAAAAACGATGGCGTTCGCTAACTCTTCGGCGCGATCGATCTGCGCGGAAGACAACTGCGCCGTGTTGAGATCGATCGTCAACGCGCCCTCGAGCGGATCAGGGTTCAAATGAAATGAGACCGTTTCGGCGTTGGCCGCTTGCACAAAGGCCTGTGACAAAATATGCTGGCCGGTATGTTGCTGCATCAAATCAAAGCGGCGCGCGCTGTCCACCACGCCCGTCACGCGATCGTCTACCTCTGCCGACAAGACGTGCAGCACGGCCTCATCGGCCTCGCGCGTGATGACATCGACCACGTTGACGTTATTCAATGTTCCGCGATCGGAGGGTTGGCCGCCGCCTTCGGGGTAGAAAGCCGATCGGTCCAAGATGACCGCAGGCTGCCCGTTCACCTCCGCCCGATCGATCACCTGCGCCTCAAACGTCCACAAATAAGAATCCGAATAATAGAGCCGTTCTGTCATCTGACACGCTTCATTTGGTCTTTTCTACATAGCGCGGCAACAGAACCGTGAACGTGCTGCCCCGCCCCAATTCGCTTTCCGCCCACACCCGGCCTGAATGTTTCTTGACGATAGCCTTGACGATCGACAAGCCCAGCCCGGTGCCGCTGATCTTCTCGGTCGCTTCAGACTCCACGCGATAGAATTTGTCGAAGATGTGGCGCTGATCTTCCAGCGAGATACCAATGCCACTATCGCGCACTTGCAAGATCAAGAAGCCGTCGTCTTCCTGTAAGCTGACTTTGATGCTTCCGTTGTCCGGCGTATATTTGATGGCGTTGCCGATGAGATTGGCCACAACTTGATCGAGCCGTCGCAGATTGCCCAACACGGGCGGCAGATCGGGCACATCGACCGTCAAGGTATGATAGTGCATGTCCGCCGTGGGCTGCAAGCGTTCGATGACTTCGCGCACCACCGTATGGAGTGCTACGGCGTGCATCTCCCAATCGACGCCCGCTTCGATCTTGCCAATGTCCAACAGGTCGGAAATGAGATCGACGATGCTGTCCATGCTGCGTTCGACGCGCGCCACAAAATCCTGCTGCATCTCGGTGAGCGGCCCCACCCGCGGCAGCAAGTTGACGTAGCCGCGAATCGAGGTCAGCGGCGTGCGCAAGTCGTGCGAGACGATCGAGACGAATTCACTCTTGATCCGATCGAGTTCTATGAGCCGCGTAATGTCGCGCAGCACCGCGCCATATCCCACACCTTCCAGCGGTGACAGCTGGCCCTGCAGCACCCGTCCATCGGGCAGCGTGATGTCTGCGCGCCAGACGAAATCTTCGGTGTGGCGCTGCTCGAACAAATCGATCAACGGCTGCACGGCCACGACTTCGGCCAACGGCTGGCCGAGAGCCGTGTCATTCAGCTGGAAGGCCTCGCACGCCGCTTCATTGATCAGGAGAATACGCAGCTCATCATCCGTGACGATCACGACATCTTGCATCTCGTGCAGAATCGTACCGAGTTTGGCGCGCTCGCGTTCGGCGGCCCGGAACAAACGCGCGTTTTCGATCGCGATGGCGGCTTGATCGGCCAACGTCGTCAACAGGTGCACATCGTGCTTGCCGAAGGAGCGGGAAGAAATCTGGTTCTCGACCGTCAGCACGCCGATGACTTTGTCGCCGACGCTCAGCGGCACGCCCAAAATCGATTTCACCAGCAGCGAGGTTTGTACCTTCCGCACATCAGTGCCGCTCAGCATCATCGGCCGCCCGCTCTGGATCACGCGCCCCATCAACGTGTCGTTGACTTTGACGCGCAGTCTCTGCGTCTCTTGAGTCGACAGGCGGTGCTGCGCGCGCAAGTATAATTCGCCCGTCTCCGGCTTGATCAACATGAGCGAACCCTGCTCGGCTCCACTCAAATTCACCGCGGCGGATACCACCAACTCCAAAATCTCGTCGGTATTAAACAGCCCGCTGATCCGTTTGCCGACGGTATACAGCGCGTTGAACTCTTGCGCCTGCCGATCGACTTGTTCCCGAAGCGCCTGCCGCTCGCCTACCGCTTTGATCATGCGCAGCGTGCGGGCCAAGGTCCGCGCTAGGCGCTGTGGCTCAAACGGCTTGACGAGCACATCGACCACCCCCGCTTCCAACGCGGCTGACATCTCATCGACCGAGCGCCGGGTAGTCGTCACAATGAATGGATACCGCAGGCCATATTCGGCCAGCAGGGCCAACCCGTTCTCGTCGCCCAACTGCGCGTCAAGAATGATGATCTGCGGCGGCTGCGCCAGGATGTGCGCCCGCGCCTCACTCAGGTTGGTGGCCTCGACAAACGCGTAGCCCTCCGGACGCAGCACGCTTTCAATCAGCCAGGCCCGCGCCTCCGCGTTGTCATCAACCAAGAGAATGGTGTTAGTGGTCATCGCCATCGATAATAGCACATCTTGTTACGACAGGCTACACCCACAAGCCCAGGTCGCCGGGGGTATTCAGATTCACCAGCGACCGCCCCGCCGGATCGATCGCGCGCCACGCCGCTTCCTCGATCGGGCGCAGCCGCACGTCGGCGAAAAAACTGATCACGCGGCGATCGCCTTGTTCGAGGCGCCGCACGATCGGGTCATAGCACGTCCGCCGATAGATCGCGTGCAGCGGCTCGTACTCGGCACCTGTCTGTGGCACCACCGCATCATAACCGGTGACTTGATCGATCAACCAGCGCAGCAGCGGCACGTATAGAAATGGCATGTCGCATGCCACCACGATCGCCAACTCAGAGTCCATCGCCTGCAGACCCGCAGCGATGCCGCCCAACGGGCCGCAGGGTGGATCGTAGTCCGCCACCACGCGCACGCCCACGGGGCCGTAGGCGTCCGATCGGTTGGAGATAACCAGGACATCGTTCGTTAGCTCGCGCAGTGTGGCAATGACACGCGCGATGAGGGGCTTGCCCTGAAAATCGATGAGAGCTTTATCGCGCCCCATGCGGCGACTTTGCCCGCCGGCTAGGATAATGCCGCTCACTGTAGATGATGGTCTTCCCATGGTTTGATCATACTCTGCCCGCGCTGACGCGTCAAACTTGTCATCACAAGCACAGCGTTATACCCGACGCACACAACGCTACTAACATCATCTCAAGCATAGTCGTCCAGACTGATCGCTATGCACATTGAGCATAGCGCCCGTGACAAAAATCACCTGAAAAACAAGTGCTTTTTAAGGTACAAATTCATTGACTTTGCAGCAAGACCTGTGATAGGATATTTTTGTCATTCCTCTTCTTGCAATTTTCCTGCATGATTCCAACACAATCATAGATGCAATACGGGAGGTAACATCGGCACATACATATCAGCGGGGAGCAACAAGCTGGTCGGTCAACTGTAGTTCACATCCCAAACTTTCTTTTACGGAGGATAACATGACACAAGGCGGATATGCAGATCACGTTGGTCGTATCGATTTAACGGCGGGAAAGGTGACGTACGAAGCCATCCCCGAAGAGTGGAAGATCAAGTACATCGGCGCGCGCGGCGTGGGCGTGAAGTATGTATTTGACAATGGCCCCAAAGTGGATGCGCTTTCTCCAGACAACATCCTGTGCTTCATGAACGGTCCCCTCACCGGCAGTGAAGCCAACATGAGCGGCCGCCTCGCCATCACGACGAAGTCTCCGCTGACGGGCACCGTCACCGACTCGCATCACGGCGGCTGGTCGGCGGCGCGCCTGCGTTGGGCCGGCTTCGATGGTCTGGTGTTTAAGGGCAAAGCTGCGAAGCCTACCTATGTGTATGTACACGATGGCGTGGTCGAACTGCTGGACGCTTCAGAAGTGTGGGGCAAGGGCACACATGACACCATCAAGTTCTTCAAAGAAAAGTACGGCGAGAAGGACCTCAGCGTCATCACCATCGGCCAGGCCGGTGAGCACCTGGTCAAGTTCGCCTGTTGGATCAACGAGAACGATCGCGCCAGCGGTCGCGGCGGCACCGGCTGCGTGGGCGGCAGCAAGAACTTGAAGGCCGTCGTTATCAAGGCCGAGAAGAAACTGGTCAAGGCCGCCGATCGCGATAAGTGGAAGGTTGCGCATCAGAAGGCGCTGGCCGAAATCATGGACGAGCGCGTGGTCACCTCGCCGCGCAAGGGCGGCCTATCGGTCTACGGCACCAACGTGCTGACGAACATGACCAATGTCATCGGCGGCTATCCCACCAAGAACAGCCAGTTTACGGCTTTCGGTGACAAAGCCGAACTGCTCAGCGGCGAATTCGTGAAGCAGAACATCCTCGTCAACGACCCAACGTGCCACGCCTGCCCGGTGGCCTGCAAGAAGGAAGTTGAGGTCAAAGAGGGACCGTGGAAGGGTTTGCGGATGGAAAGCGTCGAGTACGAGCCCTGCTGGTCGGTGGGTGCTAACTGCGGCAACAGTGACGTCAACACCGTCGCCAAGATGATCGATCTATGCAACGATTACGGCATGGACGCGATCGAGATCGGCCATCCGCTGTCCGTCTGGATGGAAGCCACTGAGAAGGGGTGGACCAACGGCGACGGCGGCCTGCAGTGGGGCGACATCTATGGTATGACCGAGACAGCCCGCAAGATCGCCTTCCGTGAAGGCCTCGGCGATGTGATGGCTAACGGCGCGAACGCCACCGCCGAGCATTTCGGCCATCGCGAAATCGCCATGACCGTCAAGGGTCAAGGCATCCCGGCTTATGATCCGCGCGGCATTAAAGGCATGGGCCTGGGTTATGCCACCAGCAATCGCGGCGCGTGCCACCTGCGCGGTTACACTCCGGCAGCCGAAGTCGTCGGCAATGTGCTCGGCCCGTCAACGGTCACCGATCCGCTGGCGTGGAAGGGCAAGGGCGAGATGAATGTGATCTTCCAGAACGTGCATGCCGTCTCCGACTGCCTGGACGTGTGCAAGTTCGCTACGTTCGCCGAATCGCTCGATTCGTTCGCGGCGCAGTATGAGGCTATCACCGGCATACCGTCAGATCCTGGTCACCTGCTCAAAGTGGGCGAGCGCGTCTACAACCTGGAGCGCTACTACAACAATTTGGCCGGTCTGGGTGAAGGCAGCGACTATCTGCCCGATCGCTTCACCAAAGAAGCGTCCACCATGCCCGGCTCGTTGGGTCAGGTCTGCGAACTCGACGACATGTTGAAGGAATACTACGAGAAGCGCGGCTGGGTCAACGGCGTAGTGCCTGAAGCGAAGCTGAAGGAACTGGAGATCATCTAATCACGCGTAAGGCAAGTTGATAACTTGCCCCACAACAGACAAGCATCGGGGCGACTCAGTGAGTCGCCCCGATTTTTTATCCCCCACCGACGGCGGGAAAGACATTCACCACATCGTCTGGCATGATGCAAGTTTCGATGCCGTTGTCCAGAAATTGCGCGTCGCGCCCGTTGACGAAGAAGTGGACATGGCCGTGCATCTTGCCGGTTTCGTCCAACAGTTCAGCCCGCAGCTTCGGGAAACGTGTGATCATCACGTCCAACATTTCCTGCACCGTGATACCATGATCGGTGTCAAACTCCACGGTCTTCCCCCCCACGATCGGTCGTAGTGTGGCAAAAAAGTGAACTTTCATGGCGTCTCATCTCCCTGTAATTTTCTGGTCTCTTCGACGTTGATCTTACCGCTGGCGATGGGCGAAAACACACTCAAGACATCAGCCACCCCGATCAGCCGATCCAGCCCGTCGGCCCACAACCGCGGATTGCGGCCGTTGACGTAGAGCGGAATCCACGGATAAAGTTGACCTTCCCGATCGAGCAGTTCAATCCGCAAAGACGGAAAGCGCGCCACCACCGCTTCAAGCAGATCGCGCAGGGTCGCCCCGCGCTCCAGCTCAAACTCGATCGTTTTGCCCCCCGCGATCGGGCGGTAGATGCCGTAAAAATCGACTCTCACGCTTAGTGCCCTTCCTTGGTTTTGTCATACTGAATCAGCACCGAGGCCAAGATGATTGGATTAATTTTACCATGTCCACTTCACGCTACGGCGCCAGGCCGTGACGATGGAAGTCCCCCGCATTTTGCCGAACAGGGTAAAATCAGCGTTAGCCGTTTCATCCACCAGGACTAATCCATGGTGTCTCAACAGCTCTCATTCTTTCACCAGGCCTTCGATAAACTATTTCCTGTCATCCGCTTCATCTACGAACGGATCCAGCGGCACAACTGGTTCGATCAGATCACGCCCGCCGAGCACGTCCCCGCCGAACTATGGCTGGGCGGCGCGCCATACTACCCGCGCGATTACGCTTTCCTGGTGAAGCACCACATCCGCGCGGTACTGAACATCCGATCGGAACGCGCCGACGACACCGGCTTCTATGCCGCGCACGACATCACTCATCTGCGTCTACTGGTGCCCGATGTTTGGGTGCCGGATGAGGAGGCCATCACCGAAGGCGTGGACTGGATGAAACAACAGGTTGCCGATCGCCGATCGGTGTTGGTACACTGCGCCAAAGGGCGCGGTCGCTCGGCGACGATTCTCGCCGCCTACTTGATGCGCGAAGCCGGTTACTCGTACGACGAAGCCAGGACGCTGCTCAAGTCCAGGCGCAAACTATCGAAGCTGGAAGATCGGCACCGCGTCGTGCTGGAAGACTGGATAACGAAAACGTGACTACGCGACCGTCATGCCCGAGTGCTTACGCCTTACCCGCCGCAATGCGGCGGAGGCGCGCTGGGCGTATCGGGCATCCAGGCGGAGTGTTGGCAAATCCTCTGGATTCTCGCCACGCCCTGTTCGCGCTGTGCGCGGGGGCGCGCCAGGCGACAACACGCGGGAATGACAGCGCAACAGCGGCCAGGCAATTACACAAAACCAGAACCGCCCGACCTCAACACGAGGTCGGGCGGTTCTGGTTGAAGCTGATTTCTAGAAGTTACTTTTCTACGGATTGACTACCGACAGCCACGGCACACCAATCACCAACAGCGCCACCAGGAAGATCGCGCCGAACACTAAGCCCAATATCCAGAAGTGCTTGCGCGAAACGTAGCCGCTGCCAAAGTACACCGGACTTGGGCCGGTGGCATAGGGCGTGATGATGCCCATGATCCCCAAAGAGAAGCACAGCAGCAAGGCATAGATGTTGACCGGCAGCCCTGGAATGGCCATACCCGCCGCCAGGAACACCGGCAGAATCGCCGTGACATGCGCCGTCACACTGGCGAACATGTAATGGATCACGAAGAATAACGCCACCAGCAGCACCATCACGACGAGGGCGGGCATGCCCGTCAATGCGCTGGAGGCACTCTGCGCAAACCACGTGATGAAGCCGACTGTGGCCAGGCCGCCAGCCAGCGTGACCAGCGTGGCAAACCAGACCAGCACATTCCACGCGGCCTTGTTACTGACGATGTCGTCCCACTTCACAACACCGGTGAGCACCATCAACGAGATGACCACCAACGCGACCAGCGTCGGATCGATGAACGCACCGCCGAAGATCCACAGAGCCAGCGCCAGAATAACCAGCAATCCCATGATCACTTCGTTGCGTGACAGGCGACCCATCTTGCTCAATTCCTGAGCGGCCCACGCGGGAACTTCTGTGCCCGATTTGATCTCGGGTGGATACAACTTATAGATGATGAGCGGCAGCGTGGCGATGAGCAGCACGCCCACCGGTAGGAAGCCGATAAACCACTGCGTCCACGAGATGTTGATCTGCGCGGTCTTCTTCACCAGTTCGACGGCCAGCAAGTTCGGAGCGAGCGCCGTGAGGAACATCGAGCTGGTGATGCACGTCGCCGCCAGCGCCGTCCACATCAGATACGATCCGATTTTGCGCGAGGTTTCGCCCGGCTCGGAACCATATAGACCGGGGATGTTACGGATCACGGGAAAGATGGTGCCGCCGCTGCGCGCCGTGTTTGACGGCGTGAACGGGGCCAGGATCAGATCGGCCAGCGTGACCGCATAGCCCAGACCCAGTGTGCGCCTGCCCAACAGTTTCACGAGAAGAAGCGCGATGCGTTTGCCGAGGCCGGTCTTCTCGTAGCCCAGCGCAAACATGAACGCACCGAAGATCAGCCAGACCGTGCCATTGGAGAAACCACTCAACGCCCACTTGACGGCTTCCGTTGGCAGCGTAAACTTGGGATCAGCCAACTGCTGCGGGCTGAAGACCAGGCCCAGCGTGGCGGCCACCGTCACGCCGATCAACCCGATGGCCGCCGCCGGCACCGGCTCCAAAATCAAGCCAACCACAACGGCTGCGAAAAGAGCGAAGTAGTACCAGGCAAACGGCGCCAGGCCTGCCGGTGGCGGAAGAACCGCCAGCACAACACCGACGAGTATCACCACGGCTAGTTTAGACCACACGGACTTCATAGGGAACCCTCCTTATCTGAAATTGGATTTCAGCTTCACTGTGATTCAGATCTCCCCATTTGGCTGTCTGCTTCCTGTTTACTTCTCTACTCGCTCCACTTTCACTGCGCAAATCTTATACTCCGGAATCTTCGCCACGGGATCGAGCGCGCCCAGCGTCAGCTCATTCGCGTTCGCTTCAGGGAAGTGGAAGTTGGCATACACCATGCCCGGCGGCACGCGATCGGTGACCCACGCTTCGGCTTCGATACTGCCGCGCCGTGAAGTCACCCGCACGCGCTTCGCACCGTTCAACCCCAGTTTCGCCGCGTCGTCAGGGTTCACTTCGATCAATGCCTGACCATACACCGCCAGCAGACCTTCCGCGCGACGTGTCATCTCGCCGCCGTGCCAATGATACAACACCCGGCCCGTGTTGAGCAAATACGGATAATCGTCGTCGGGCATTTCGGCGGGCGGCACATGATCGATCGGGGCAAACTTGCCCTTGCCGCGCGTGAATTGGCCGATGTGCAAGATCGGCGTGCCTGCATGCTCGATCGATTTCACCGGCCAATGCAGACGCTCGCCCTTCTCCAGTCGATCGTGCGTGACACCGGCATAACTCGGCGTGAGCGCGTTGATCTCGCGCATGATGTCCGAGGTCGAGGCGTAAGACCAAGCGGCGTGTGTGCCACCGATCGGTTTGCGCGGCCCCAACGCGATGATGCGCTGCGCCAGATCGGCTGTGATCGACCAATCCTCACGCGCTTCACTTGTGGTCTCGATCGCTTTACGCACCATCTGCACGCGGCGCTCGGTGTTGGTGAACGTGCCGGTCTTCTCGGCGAAGGATACGCCGGGCAAGAGCACATCGGCAAATTTCGAGGTCTCCGACGGGAAGATTTCCTGCAACACCACGAAGTCACACGCTTCCAGACATTCGCGGATGTGGGCGCTGTTTGGATCGCTCATCACCGGGTCTTCGCCCAGCATGTACAGCGCGTGAATCTTGCCTTCCAGAATGCCGGGCATCATCTCGGTGACAGTCAAGCCGACCTTATTGCTGAGCGGCACGCCCCACGCGGCTTCGAATTTCTTCTGCGCGTCTGCGACCGTGACGTTTTGATAACCGGGATAGACGTTGGGCAGCGCGCCCATGTCGCACGCGCCCTGCACGTTGTTCTGCCC
>PMCF01000398.1 GCA_003154115.1 Anaerolineae bacterium | reverse complement strand
AAGTTGGTCGTCTTCTTCGAGCAGACGGCTATCCCCGCGCGGCCTGGTGAATGGCGTCGGCGCATGCACTAGCCCTATGTTCAAGCCCCGGAGCGATCGATCAACGATCGCTCCGGGCTATCCTTCCTTCTTTCGTTCTCATTGCTCACCTCTTGGATGAGCATTGGGTTTTGTATCGACCTTGAGCATCCTGTTCTTCCTCTGATGCTCACCACGTGCTGCACCCTGTATCCACCTCTGCTGCGGTCGAAATGGCGCTGCGCCTTGCGACCAACACCATGCCAGCGATCCCGATCGTCATCGATCTAGAAAACACCATGCCACTCACAAGGAGGTTCTATGGAACAACTGCAATTCGGCAACCTGCCGTCGGCGCAGCCTTCGCTGCGCGTGTTACGCGAGACCCCGGCCACGCGCGTCACGCAATCCGGCGCGAAGAATGTGGCCCTGGTCGAGCTGCTGGGCGCCGTCCTTGGCGACGCCGATACGGCCTTGCGCGTGCTGGCCACGTATCCGACCATCGACGATCTGTGTCGTGCGCCGGTCGCGGATCTGGGCATCATCAAAGGTCTGGGACCGAACCGGGTGGCGGCGTTGCAAGCCGCCATCGAGTTGGGCCGCCGCGCTCACCTGGGCGGCGGTGCTGAACGCCGGCAGATTCGCGCGCCGAGCGATGCCGCCGATCTGCTGTTAGGCGAAATGGGCGTGTTGGAACAAGAAGAGTTGCGCGTGATGTCGCTGGATACGCGCAACCGCATTTTGAGCATCGACACGATCTATCGTGGCAACGTCTGCTCGTCCATCGTGCGAACGGCAGAGATATTCCGCGAGGCGATCCGGCGCAATGCCCCGGCGGTGATTATTTTCCACAATCATCCGTCGACAGACCCCACGCCAAGTCCCGAAGACGTGAGCATCACGCGCACCATCATCAGCGCCGGTCAACTGCTCGATATCGACGTGCTGGATCATATCGTGATCGGGCAAGCCCGCTGGGTCTCGCTAAAAGAGCGGGGCTTAGCGTTCGATTAGGTGTCCGTTCCAATGTAAGTCTGGAATAGAACGGATTCCAGCGTAACTATGGAAAACACGAATTACACGATTCGGCGGCTTCCGCCGAGCAAATCGTCAGGTCGACTGAGAAATCGACGACCTTTGAAGGCAGTAGGAAATATCTACATTCCAGAGTTACGCTGGACGGAGTGTGTCTGAAAGTGGACCATTCGCACAGCGGAACTGGCCTTTGCGGCTATTTTCGACCTTTAAGTGCTATTCCATTCCAGAGATACGTTGGAACCGACATTAGGAGGTGTCCATGCCGAAGCAAACGACCAAGTCCAATGCCAAACGCTACGAGCAACAGTGGGACGTGCCTTCGGAGTCCGATCGCGCGGCCTACTACACCGTCTCGCTCACGCAGGAAGGCCAGTTGATTTGCAGCTGTTGGCCGTTTCTGCGGAACCGGCAACCGTGCAAGCACATCCGCACAGTGCAGTCCGGGCAAATCGCCGCGCGCGGTCAGCCCGTCGCGGCACCACCCGCCGCACCCGCCCCGATCAGAGTGAGCGAACTCCGGCTCGTGTTGGCCAACGTGCGGTGTGTCACCCCGGTCGCGGATCAGGCTGACGCCGTGATCTGCGAAGTGAAAGTGCCCCAGATGCCTGCCGGCAACGAGCATTTTCTGCTGACGGTGTTGCATGATCTCAGTCAGATCGGTGTGCCGTGGTCGGCGCTGCAAAAGCGCTACCGGCTGCCGAAGGAACTCACCCTGGACTGGGTGCTGCAATATGTCCGCGACTATGGCCGGTTGATCTATGGGCCGTTGCGAGACGGCAAATTTGAGGGCTGGGAATACCTCCCGCCCGAGGGCGTGTAACTCACGCCACACAATGGACAGGAGGTCACCATGAATGAGATGGGATTCTTGACCTGGTGGACGGTGCCGGATGTATCGGCCTCGTATAGTGACTTGCTGCAACTGGCCAGCCGCGTCGGGCTGCCGAGCGATTGTGTGCCCAACCCTCCTTCAGCGCGTCATGCGTGGGAGAAGGCGACCAATGTCGGCGGTCAGCGCGGTTTGAAGTTGGAGCCGCCGAGTCATCTGATCGATCAAGTCTTCATGCAGTATGGCGCGCCGCCGGTGGTTCGTCTGCTGACGCGCCGCGTCTCAGACAGTGCGCCGTTGCTGCGGAGGCATCTGGTGCGGGAAGCGTCGATTCCAACGTCGAGCGAGCACGGGAAGCAACTCTCGTTGCAGACCGTCGCCGTGTTGGAGTTTGACTGTCACGCGCAGCGTGCCGACAGCACGTTTGTTTACGATCGAGACGGTTGGACCAATGGCAACGTGCAAGGTGTGGTGACGGAGATCGAGGACAAGTATCGTCACTATCTCCATCATGCCGACGGCAATGACGTGCGCGAAGGCGTGCGGAAATTGCTGGAACAACTGCACCGGGTGGGTCTGCGCGGCACGGGGGGTGTGTACTTCGTGCCCTGTCACGACGGGGCCGAGCCGCAGCTGCAAGCGCTGCGCGCCTATATCCGTGGTCTGGCGACGTGGCAGGTGGGCAAACTGCGCCCGGCCTGCAATGTCGTGCGGCTGCACGGCGAAGAAGCGGAAAACTTGAAGGAAGAGATCATCGAGAGCGCGACGGATGAATTCAAGAAGCGCCTCGCCGATCTGTCCGACAAGATCGAACCGCTGTTGCAGGGACACGTGTCGGGCCGCCAGGCCGATCGCATTGCCGAAGGTGCGACGAACGATCTGCTGCTGATTCAGGCGGCGGTTCGGGCGTATCAGCACAGCCTGGATGATGATCTAACGACGATCGCCGACATGCTGAACATGGCCGAGGGCGCTGTGTCAAAGGCCCTGGGACTGGTGGTGTGATGTAGACGCCCTGAGGCGGTCGTAATGAAGTTGAATCGACCATCTCTGTCAAACACGATGCACTGACCGGTTGAGTCTATCTCAGCGGGCTGGTTTTCTTAGGAGGCCACGATGCAATTCACCATCAATGGCATGACGATTCCGCTGGCCGTGCCATACCTGAAAGCGGAAGCCGCGCTGGAACTTATCACGGCGGAAGATGGCATTCAACTCAACGTCCTCGATCGTAATGGGATGGCCGGCAAGACCATCAACATCGATCTGACGGAGGACGGCACTCTGCTCTTGCGAATGCGTGATCGCATCCTGGAGCCAGCGTCGGAAGATAACACGATCGTATTGTTGCACGCCGACGAAACGCTGGAAGACGTGGACGCACTCACGGCTTGATCTTGTGTTGCTGCATCTCGAAACGTAAACCGCTCGATCAACATTCACACGATGCGCCGGCCAGTTGAGATTCACTCAGCGGGCCGGCTTTCTGGAGGACACTATGGCTAATAAGAAGAAGACTGATTCCGTTGAAGCCGTGGACATGCCCCAGCTGGTGGTGGCCACGTCGTTCACACTCTCGAACTCCATCGGCAGCACCCTGCGCGGTCTGCGCGATCAGGTGGCGAGCCAGTTTGTGGCCCGCGCCGAAATGGCCGAGGCCGTGGCGGTCGCGTTGGCGGCCAATGAGCACGTCTTTGTGTACGGCCCTCCGGGCACGGCCAAGTCGTCGTTGTTACGCAGCTTTGCCAGCGGGATCGGCGGCAAGTTTTTCCGCATCGTCCTCAATCCGGACATCACGCGTGAAGACATTGTTGGCCCACTCGATCCGGCCGCCGTGCGCAACGGCGAATGGCGACGCAAGTGGAGCAAGTTTGCCACGTCGGAGATCGCTTTCCTCGATGAAGTGTGGAAGGCTTCGCCGCAAGTGGCAAACATGCTGCTCGACGGACTGGAAGAGCGCCTGGTGACGGATGGCGACGACGATTTGCCGATTCCGTTGATCTCGGCGGTCGCCGCCTCGAACGAAGTGCCGGACGATAAGGCCCTGCGGGCCGCCTACGATCGTTTTCTGGTGCGGGTGAGCCTGGACTACATCCACGACCCCGACGACTTTCGCGCGTTGCTGACCTCAGTTGGCACGAGCGCAGCGAATCCGGTGACGCCGGTGTTGACGGCCACTGACCTGCGCGCGATCGGGCAGGCGGCAGAAGCGCTGGCGTTGAATCCACCGCCCGAAGTCACCGAGAAAGTGGTGGAACTGTGGCGGCAGATCGGCGTCGGGCGCATCAGCGATCGCCGCTGGAAGAAGACGCTCAAACTGGCGATGGCCTACGCGCTGCTGTGCGATGAAGCGCCGGCGCCGCGTCATCTGGGCGTCGCGCGCTGGACGTTGTGGAGCGAGCCGGACGAGGAAACGAGCATCCGCAACACGGT
>PMCF01000171.1 GCA_003154115.1 Anaerolineae bacterium | reverse complement strand
CGCGGGCTGGATGTGGGCAGCATCGAATTCATCCACCGCCGGATTGTCGAAGCGCGCGATAACGGCTGTGCCGTGCTTTTGATCAGTGCCGAACTCGATGAGATTATGAGCCTGTCCGATCGCATTGCCGTGATGTATAAAGGTCACATTCTTG
Organism: Anaerolineae bacterium; assembly: GCA_003154115.1. Classification (GTDB taxonomy): domain Bacteria; phylum Chloroflexota; class Anaerolineae; order Fen-1058; family Fen-1058; genus Fen-1058. The sequence continues at coordinate 63,521 of PMCF01000171.1, read as the reverse complement.
AAACGCTTGAGGCCCAGGCGGCGACGCGCGAACAATTGGGGTTGCTCATGGCTGGTGTGAAGGAGGATTTGCATGTCTAGCTCGGTACAGGCGGCACTGCCTCAGTCTAAGCCCGCAGCGCGCGGATTTCTGCGACGCCTGTGGGATGCGATCGGAATGTCGTTGCTGGCGTTGGTTACGGCCTTCTTGTTGGGTGGGCTGGTCATCTGGATAACGAGTGGAAGTTTCGACACCGTGGTGCAGGCTTATGCGGGGTTGTTCCGCGGCGCCTTTGTCAAGGAGCGCGGCCTAACGGAGACCTTGGTTGCCTCGGTGCCCTATATTCTGCTTAGCTTGGGCGTCGCCGTGGGTTTCAAATCTGGTTTGTTCAACATCGGCGTGGAAGGGCAATTCTATATTGGTGCGGTTGCTGCGGCCTGGGTGGGGCAGGCGGTTCAAGGCGTGCCCGCCATCATCTCCCTGCCACTCGCCATCGGGGCCGGAGCGCTGGGCGGCGCAATCTGGGCAGCCATTCCCGGTTACCTCAAGGCCCGCTTTGGCGTTCATGAAGTCATCAACACCATCATGATGAACTACATTGCCTTCCGCTTCGCCGAATACGTCGTCAGCGGCCCTCTCCGCGACAAACTGGCCAGTGCGCCACAGACCCCGCGTATCTCACCTGCGGCAGAACTCTGGACTTTCGCGGCAGTACCGAAGCGATTAGAGGATCCGTTGAACGCATTTGCGGTGGCCCTGATCGCGGCCTTCATCACCTGGCTCATCATGCGCTGGGTGGTAGGACGCCCGTCCATGCAAAAACGAATCGCCGGCAAAAGCCAACGGCGCGCGGTGCTGTTGGGCGTGAGTGCGTTCGTCGGGATGATTGTGTTTGTGGGTCTGCCAGTCTTAACTCGGACGTGGTGGCCGTTTACCGATCAATATGATCGACTCCATACGGGTTTGATTCTGGCGATATTCGCCGCGGTCGCCGTGTGGTGGCTGTTCGCTAAGACGACCCTCGGCTTTTCGCTGCGGATGGTCGGCGCGAATCCGAACGCCGCACGCTATGCGGGCGTGAACATCACCCGCAACATTGTCACGGCGATGGCCATGTCCGGGGCTCTGGCGGGTATCGCCGGGACAATCGAGATTTTGGGTGTTTCGATCTGCCGCTGTTTGCCCTTGTTCTTCTCCAGCGGTTATGGCTTTGATAGTATCGCCATCGCGTTGCTGGCGAAAAACAACCCCTTCGGCATTATCGCTGGGTCTTTCCTATTCGGCGCGATGCGCAATGGCGCCGATCTAATGGAGTTGAACTCCGGCGTATCGAAATATATCATCTCGCTGATTCAGGCGCTGGTCTTGTTGTTCGTCGCTGCGCCAGGAGTGGTGCGCTGGATGTATCGCATCAAGAGCGAACGCCGCCCGGAAGAAGAAGCACCATTGACCCGCGGGTGGGGAGGTTAATACATGAGTACTACAACCAAGTCACTCAACAGTGGACGACGCGTCCATTGGCGCGGCACCTGGTGGATCACAGCGATCTTTACGGCAGTTGGGCTGTTTGCCGTCTGGGCGCTGCTCAATCTCATCATCGGCGGTGAATGCCAGGGCGAGTGTGTTATCGATACGCTGGCCCAGACGTTGCGCATCGCGACGCCGATTGCCCTCGCCGCGTTTTGTGGCGTCATGTGCGAGCGGTCTGGCGTCGTCGACATTGGCATCGAAGGTAAAATGCTTATGGCGGCGATGGTCGCCTATGCCGTCAATCTGTTTGTATTTCAATCCTTAAAGACCACCATGGATCCGGCGACGGCTGGAATAGTCAGCCGTTGGATCGCGTTGGCCGCGGCCCTGGTGTCGGCTCTCATTTTGGCGGCTCTCCATGCGGTCGTGTCCATCAAATTTCGTGCCGATCAGATCATCAGTGGCACGGTGATTAACATTCTGGCCCTCGGCATCACCGGTTTCCTCTATCGTCAATACCTGGCCGAAAACTTACCGGCCGGGCCGGGCACTTTCCCGATCTGGAAAATCCCGGTTTTGAGCGACATCCCGATCATTGGGCGGATCCTCTTTCAGCAGCAGCCGTTGACCTACATCATGCTGATCTTGGTGTTCGTCATTCACTACGTATTGTTCTACACGCCGTGGGGCCTGCGCACCCGGGCTGTCGGCGAGCATCCGCGTGCGGCCGATACGTTGGGCATTAACGTCTTCAAGATGCGCTATGCCAACGTCTGGCTGGGTGGTTTGATCGCCGGCCTGGGTGGGGCCTGGTTTACGTTGGAAGCAGTGGATGTGTTCAATCCGGGTATGACCAATGGCCTGGGGTTCATCGGCCTGGCGGCGATGATCTTTGGCAAGTGGACCCCGTTTGGTGCACTGGCTGGCGCTTTGATCTTTGGTCTGGGCAACAGCATCACGTCGACCGTAAGCATCTTCCGGCCTGACATTCCTTCACAACTACCGCAGATGCTTCCCTACATCTTGACCATGATCGTGTTGACGGGGGTCGTTGGTCGTGCCGTTCCACCTGCGGCGGATGGGCAAGCGTACGAGAAACAGTGAGGCAGGCGCAGCTGCCTGATCTGATCGAAGCGCGTTAAACAAAAAAAGCGAAGCGAGTGGAGAGCTCGCCTCGTTTTTTTGTAGCGAAAACTGGATATTAAGTTGTCTGGTCCACTGGCCTATTGGATGCTGATCACGTAATCGGGTTCGGCATATTCCACGCCGGACTGCGCGCGCAGTTGATCGACCACTTGCCATTCCTGGCCGGCCGGCACCTGCAACACCTGCGCGTCGATGCCGTGGATCGAGTTAATGACGACGACGCCGCTCATCTGCTGCAAGGTTTGCGCCGCCGCGCCCGTCGACTTGAATTTCACGATGACGCGGCCCGCCGCGATGGGAGCCGCGCGTTGATCGATCGGGGCGGCTGGCTCAACTTGCTTGAGTTGCGCCGCGACTTCGTTCACGCTCGCCAGGGTGATCCCCAGCGCTTTCTTCACGTCAATGCGGCCCGCGCCGAAAACATTGTCGCGACCGGCTGTACCCAGATCGACCGCCGTGGACGTGATGCGATTCCATACTTGCGCCGCTGTGTAGGAAGGATACTTCGCCCAGATCAAGGCGGCCAGTCCGGCCACGTGCGGCGTCGCCTGCGAGGTGCCGCTTTCGGTATAGTAAGAGTTGCCCATGTAGGTGTTGTAGATGTCGACGCCGGGCGCCGCCACATCGACATAGCTGCCTGAGGTTGAGAAGCTGGCGTGGCCGTCATAGTTGTCGGTGGCGGCGACGGCCAGCACGTTCGGCCAGGCGCCCGGATACGACGGCTGATTCTGAACCGTGCAGCCATTGTAAGGATAATAGAAGTCACCACAATTCCCGGAGGCCGCTACCACCAACCGCCCTTTGGTATTCGCGGCGTAGTTGATCGCGTTTTGCAGTGTCGTGTTGGGATAGACTGAGCCAAGGCTCAGATTCAAGATCTGCGCGCGATCGGCCGCGTAAGTGACGCCGGCCGCCACACCACTGGTAGAGCCCCTGCCATCGTTGTCCAGCACACGTACGGGCAGAATCTTGGCTGCTGGCGCTACGCCTGACACGCCAACTCCATTGAGCGCCGCCGCCGCAATACCGGCAACATTGGTGCCATGGCCGTTGCCGTCTTGTGGCGTCCCATCTGAATCCACAAAGTCGTAACCGGCAACGAGGTTCGCCTTGAGATCGGGATGGGTGAGATCGACTCCTGTGTCGATAATGGCAATGGTCACGCCGCTGCCGGTAACCAGGGGGCAACCACGCCACGCTGCATCAGCATGGATCACGACCATGTCGCCTTGATAGGTTGAATAAAACGGATCATATCCCAAGATCGGGTAGCAACTAAACAACACAGGCATATAAACGGAGTAAGTCAACGCGGTTGATGAGCGCAACACCCCGGACGGATTGGTGGTCAAGCTGGCCGGCGCGCCGGGCCGAGCCACCGCCGTCAAACTGAGCGCCAAAACACTCAACACGACCAAGCCCAGCACAACCACAAATCGTAATTTCATCGCATACTCTCCTTAAAAGTGAGATTTCATGGTTCGCTTCCCCGTAGTTCAAACAGTTCCATTTCCGGCGTACACAAAAAGCGCATACGGGGTGCGCCTTTTCCCTCCAGGCCAATGCCGCGACTGACATACAACGTGGTGCTGCCGCTTTGATAGCGGCCCATTTCATAGCGCTTGCCATACAGCGACCCGGTCACGATGGCGCCCCACAGGGGCAGCCGGATTTGCCCGCCATGCGTGTGGCCGCACAGATACAAATCAATTCCGGCGCGGACAGCCTCTGGCATCAAGTCAGGTGAATGATACAACAGCAGCGTGAATTTTTCGGACGGTACGGTGGCGCGTACCTGCGCGAATCTAGGCGCATCTAACGTCGGATCATGGGTGCAGGTCAGCCCGATGAGCTGCAGCTGGGGGTAGCCCTCAATCTCGATCGTTTCATTCTTCAACCAATGAATGTGCGGTGTCTGGGGATAAAGTGCTGCCTGCACTTCGGGCGTATCGATGAGGGGCGTGCCAGGGACGCCATACACGCCCAGCGGGGCGTGCAACTGCGTCAACAAGCGCAGGCAATCGGCGCGCGCGCGTTCATCGTTGATATAAGAAAAATTCAACAAATCGCCGGTGTACACGATGAGATCGGGCCGCAGTTCGTTAATCCACTTGATCATCTTTTCTTCGCGGCGGGTCAGGCGTTCGACGTGGAAATCGCTCACGTGCAGCACGCGTAGCGGCGGCGCGCCGCGCAGTTTAGACGATCGCAGGGTGAGGCGCGTGATAGATAGACGAAAGGGTTCCCCCCACAAACTGTCGAGCACATAGCCCGTCAGTGCGAAGTTGCCGACTTCTACCAGGGTCGCAATCCACAGCGGGCTGAGCGGTACGAGCACCGGCACGATGGTCACGGCGGCGCGCAGCGGAACCAACACGAATAAGGGTGGTGCGACCGGCCCGAACGATCGGCCGCGGCGCGGCAGCTGCGCTAAAGCGATCCAGTCGAGCACGGCCAAGGTCAGGAAAGCAATGCCCACCGCCAGACCGACGTCCAACGATTCCATGCGGGTCGCCCAGGTGAACAAGGTGAGCAGCGTGAAGAATTCGATGTAGACGGCAAGCCAGATCCCGTTCAGCCGGCTGAGCTTGACGCTGAACAGCAAGATGAGATGGAAGCGAGCGCTGGCCACGCCCGGAATGCGATTACGCGTCCCGGCCATTTCGGACTCGGTGCCCAGTGGAGGAGCCTCGACAGTTGGGTCAGTCACAGGGTGATGATACACGCGTGAGGGATGATTGGCAAGCCCCACCTGCCTCTTCCAGCACGTCCGGAAAAAGTGAGGTTAATAGACCATCTCGCCGTTGATGAACGATCGGGTGCGGGGATCAATCGGGTGGTTGAAGAACCGATCGGCGGTGGTGAGTTCGATCAATTTTCCGTTCAGCAGCAACCCCACGCGATCGGCCAGGCGCTTCGCTTGAAAGGTGTTGTGAGTTACCAGCACCACCGTGGTGTCACCATGTCCACGAATGATCTCTTCGATCAAGCCGACGTTGTAAGGATCGAGATTGGCCGTCGGTTCATCCAACAGCAGAGCGGCTGGATTCAAAACGAGCGCGCGCGCGAGTGCGACGCGTTGTGCTTCACCTCCCGATAGAGTCTTGGCCCGTGTCTGGGCATAGTCGTGCAGGCCGACGCGTTCAAGCGCTTGCATGATCAAGTCATGCCCGTCGCGTTGACGGCGTAAGCGTAAGCCATAGGCCACGTTGTCAAACACCGATCGATCGAGCAGGGCCGGGTGCTGAAATACAGTCACAATGCGGCGGCGCACTGCCAGCGGAACGGAACCGTCGAGCAGTGTCCCATCGAAAGTGAACGAGCCGCTGGTCGGTGGTTCCAGAAATTGCAGCAGGCGTAATAACGTGCTCTTGCCCGATCCGCTGGGTCCGACGATCCCCAGCACCTCACCGCGCTGAATGTCGAGCGCGGGCAGATCGAGGATGGTGCGCGTGCCGTAGCGATGTTGGATGTCGCGGAGTTGATAAAGTGTCATGTTTCTATGTCGGGCGCGCACTTTCTTCCGCGCCAACACATAGGCCAGCGGCGTCCCGCCGCCAATGGTGATCAATGTGCTGAGGCCCGAAGTCAACACGCTCAGGCGCAGGGCTTGCGTCAGGTCGGCTGCGCCAGTTGCTGAAGCAAGTCTGCTTCGATCGCGCGCAGCAATAAAACGATCAGTGGCACGGCTAAGATACAACAGCAGCGCGCCACTGGCGAGATAGATTAAGGCTTTGCCCATGCGCCACACGATCACGACCGACCGAAGCCTCGCTTCTTCAGGATCGAGTGGCCTGCTATGGGTAAACCCAACCTCACAAAATTGCCAGCGAGTGCGAGCATCATGTCCGAAGTATACACGATTCTCGCGGCGGACTCTTTATCTTTCCGTTCCCTGGCCGCTAGAGCGGTTTCCAAGTTGATTTACGGTACATCTGCTCTCGGCAGATGGCCACATCCGCCGTTGGGGCTGCTGGATGTAACCATCCAGCAGGAGCAAAGTCGTAAATGAAACTGGAATTCGCTCTATGTCCTTCCTTGTAATTTCATCAAGGCCACATTCACCACAAACGTCAGCGTCAATAAGATCAACCCTAAGGCCAGCGCCAGACTAAAATCACCTTGACGGGTATTGAGCACAATCGCCGTCGTCAATACACGCGTCTGCCCGGCGATGTTGCCGCCCACCAACATCACCGCGCCCACCTCAGAGATAATGCCGCCAAAGGCCGCGACGATGGCCGCCGTCACGCCGATGCGCGCTTCCCGCAAGATCGTCCAGGCCGATTGAAAGCGCGTCGCCCCCAGCGCGACGACCTGGCGCTTCAATTCCGGGTTCACGCTTTCTACCGAGGTCATGGTCAGCCCCATCGTTAACGGCAGGGCGATGCAAGTCTGGGCGACGATCATGGCACTGGGTGTGAACAACCACCCGAGTGGCCCCAGCGGCCCGCTGCGCGACAATAGCAAATACACGACTAAACCCACGACGACCGGCGGCAACCCCATGCCGGTGTAAAGCAGGGCCCGCACTGCGCCCTTGCCGGGAAATTTGGCCAGCCCGATCACCGCGCCGAGCGGCGCTCCAATGATCGTGCTGATGATCAGCGCGATGCCCGTCACGCGCAGCGTCAGCGCGACAATCTCCGCCAGATCGGGACTGGTGAGTGCGTGGAGTAAGTCTTCGATGATGTGATCCTTGAGGCTGGAAATTGGAGATTAGAAATTGGAGGGTATCACCGCCATAGCGAGTGATCCCTCCAACTTCTAACTTCCAATTCTCTAATTCGGATGGGCCGCTTTCCATTCCACCGAGGAGGGATAGAACAGCGATTGGCCGAATTTGTCTTTGCCGTAGTCGTTGATCTTTTGCTGCTCATCCACCGACGTGATCCACTTGACGAACTGCATCGCCAGATCGAATTTTACACCGGGATGCTTATCAGGATTAACGGCCAGCACTCCGTAGGGGTTCAATAGTGATTTGTCTTTATTCTCCGCCAGTGTGTTGCCGCCTAGAACGATGATCAGGTTGGGCAGCTTGTCCTTCATCGATAGATACGTGCCGCGATCGGACAGCGTGTAGGCATTTTGCTCGTTGGCGAAGATGAGCGTTTCGCCCATGCCCTGCCCCAACGACTTATACCACGCCATGTCTTTGGTAGGCGTGATGCCCAGCGATGACCAGATGCTTAGCTCTTTCGTATTCGTGCCCGACTTATCACCGCGGCTGGCGAACGTCGATTGCGAATCCATAATCGCTTTGAACGCATCCTTGGCTGAAGCCGCGCTGGCCGCTTTCGCCGGATCGGCCTTCGGTCCCAGGATGATGAAATCGTTGTACATCACATCGAAACGTTCTCTGGCGTCCTTATCTGCAACGAACTGGTCTTCCGACTTGCGAGCGTGCACCAGCAGAACATCGGCGTCGCCCTTTTGGCCGATCGCGATCGCTTGCCCGGTGCCGACGGCAACGACATCGACCTTGCAGTTACACACTTTTTCAAAATCTGGCAGGATGTTATCAAGCAGGCCGGAGTCGGCGGTGCTGGTGGTGGTGGCCAAACGCAAGTGAACCGGATCACCAGGCGCTGCTGTGGGAAAACTGGGCAGCGTGGCCGCGGCGGGCGCGGTGGGTTGAGCGGCTGTCAGTTGAGTGGGCTGCGCCGGCGGTTGAGTTGGCGACGGAGTAGCAGCGGGCGCACAGGCCGACAATACGAATGACGCGATCAACAGCAACAACATGAACACGGACAGCGAACGGTTTTGCATGATAGGGCCTCCTGAAATTTTGACTGCTATATTGAATCGATCGGGGTTCACATTCGTTATACCAAACAAACATACCGCTGTCAATCAAAAATAAAGTCTCCCGTCGATAGCGCGTCGGCGGGAGATCTGGAACATGGCGAAGCCTGCCAATCAGTTGAACGCGTTAGCAAAGCGCTGTTCGATCTCGTCGCCGAGACCTTGATCGAAGGCCCGACACTTCAACGCAATGCTTGCAGCATCTCTTTGTTGCGCCGCAGAATTTGATTCACTACCGTTCGGGTATCCGTCTGTTTGTGTCTGGCGTATTTCTCGACAGACGCCGCGATGTCTTCATCTTGATAGATTGGCAAAATCCATCAAACATTCGGACGATAAAACTTGCCGCGTTCGTCTTTCGAGAACTCGTATTGTTTTCATGCCACTCGTCGGGCGTGTGTTTGCTTTCGCCCTCTCACTCTGTCCAAGAAGTAACCTGAATCACTTTTGTGGTGTTTTCGTCAATCACATATAATTCGACATCAAACCATTGCCCATGAAATTGATCGGAATTCCATAATGTAGGTATCTTGCATGAGGCAATATAACATGAGTTTCCAGATTCAAGACATCCCCATGTGTTAGGTACTGGTGCAGGAGCAAACTTTACAGATATGCCACAATACCGTGGCATTTGCTCTTCATAATATTGTTCCATTTCTGCTAGTGAACGGTTAATCAGATATGTTTGTTCACGCATACTTCCCCAATTACCGACTCCATGCACGTTAGTTGTGACAACTGCACCAGAGTATGGTTCGGGTACAGCGGACAGAGGCTGGAAAAACTCCAGCGCCAACCAGCCACAGATAAAAAGAGCGCAAACGATCACACCTGCCAGGGCCAAGCGAGAAAATGGTATCTTCAAATTTAGCCTCCTCATATGGCTCAACAATACCCGAAGACAAACCCGTTACTGCGGCTAACATCACTCTGCGCTGAATGCGCTAGCAAAGCGCTGCTCGATCTCGTCGCCGAGACCTTGATCAAAGGCCCGAAACTTCTTCATGAGATCGCGGCCTTGCGGCGTGAGTTCGGCTCCACCGCCATGCACGCCGCCGACTTGCGCGTTGACCAGCTTGTAGCCCAGACCTTCCTCCATCTCATGCAACTTTTCCCAGGCGCGATGATAGGTGACATTCATCTTTTCGGCGGCGCGGCTGATGGAGCCGGTCTGATCGATCATGTCCAAGAGCTTCACCCGCCACTCGCTGAGCACTACCACGCCGTTGTGTTCGATCCAGATGTTGAAACGCGGTTCCATGTTTTACCTTTCTTCCAATCGCAAGGAGATGACGCTGAGGACGATCAACGCGCCGCCGATGAGCTGCGTCGGTGACAGTGATTCATGCAGCAATAGATAAGCCAGAATCGTGGTCAGCACGGGTTCCAACGTGGCGAGCAAGTTGGCGGTACCGGCGGACAGATAGCCCAGGCTGGCCGTGTACAGGCCGAATCCGCCGAGCGTGGGGACGACGGCGAGAATGAACAAGATGAGCCAGCCATCCCACTGTTTACCCAGCGAGAGCAAACTGTAGGACGCGGCAGCGCCGATCGGAGCGGTGGATTGGCCGATGGCTAACGTGATCAGCGTGGTGGGGAGCAGAAAGATCGCCGCGACACTAAACGCGCTCAGCGTCGCCGTCCACGAATTGATGCGGCGTTGCGCTGCCGCTTTGCCCATCAAGCTGTAGAACGCAAAGCCAAAGGCCGACAACACGCCGATGATGATGCCGCCCGCATTCATATTCCATTGCGCGGGATCGTTGGCTTTGGCGACGAAGAACGCGCCGAGCAACGCGCTGATAAACGCGCCCACGCGAATGGGACTGATCCGCTCTTTGAAAAAGAAGTGCGCGGCGAGGGCCGTGATGCCGGGTGACGCGTAGACCATGACGGTGGACACCGCCGCGCCGTTCAACGCTACCGACAGCGTCCACGAGATGTTCATCAGCGTCAGGGAGAAACCGTAGGCGATCAAAAAGCGGCGTTGATTCGGAGCGACGCGCAGCGCGCTGCGGCGGAAGACGGCCAACCCGATCGTGAGAGCGCCGACGACAAAGAGATCGCGCCAGAAGGCTAACGTTAACGGCTGCAGCGGGTAGTTCTTCAGCAGATAGCTGATGAAGATGGCCGTCGTCGACCAGAAGGCAATGCCGATCAGGCCGAGGGTGTAGCCGCGATTGAGCCGTGCGCGTTCGTGCAGTTGAGCTTGAGCGTCGAGTGGAAAGTCCATAGAGTGTGATGCGTGTTTCGTGGTGCGTGTTTCGTGATCATGCTTCACGCACCACGCACTACGCACCACGTTGCATCTGGTCAACCTTTCTTGAATTCCAGCTTGATTATTTGCCGTGTATTCTCTGTCACCAAGACCGGCTGCCCCACACGGAAGCCCGGCACCCACACGATCTGATCGTTGGAGGTGATGAGCGGCAAGCGATCGCGAATGGCGCGCGGAATTTTGGCGTTGATCATCCAGTCTTTCAGCCCCACGGGCGACGGCATCCCTTGCGGATGAAAGCGATCGCGGCTGGTGCGCGGGCGCATGATCAGCGGGCCGGGCAGTGCAGCGGCGTCGAGGAGCGCGGTCAACCCTCCCGTCGGTTCAACTTCTCCTGCGAGGATTTCTGCTTCCAGCCGCCAGATCGATTCCGGCAAAGGCGTAACACCGGGTACGTCGATGGCCAGCGACGTGAATCCTTCGGGCAGCTGCGGCCAATCGGGTTGGGCCAGTTCCTCGCGCGGTGAAATTGTAAAAGTGTCGTAGCTCACTTCGATCAAGAGATGCTGCGGCAGCGTCACTTGATCGCCGGTGTGGGCGCGCTGCAAAATCTCGAGCGCATCTTCAATGTGCCCGAAGTCGATATCGCGCAGCGGCGGCCGGAGTTGATGAATCGCTTTACGCAGCAGAGCGCGCTGCACCCCGATCGGTTGTTCGCGCCACAATAACAGATTGAACGTGACCGCCGTGGTCGATTCTACCACGACGGTCATGTCCCAGGCGTAGTTCGTGTGGGCTTGCAGGATTTCAACCTCGGCGGCGATGACGTCCGCCGTGCGGCGCAGGATCGATCGAATGTTGGGGTTGTAGGTCTCCAGTGTCGGCAGCAATTCGTGACGCAGGCGATTGCGAAAGTAGGTGGTGTCGGCATTGGTGGCATCGAGGCGCGGGTGAAGATTATTCTCCTGGCAATACTCTTCGATAGCGGAGCGCGGCGTTTCGAGCAGAGGCCGCACAAGATAGATTTTGGATTGTTGATGGCTGATGGCTGATGGCTGATTAGATGAACGGGCAATCAGCAATCGCAAATCAGCAATCAACATTTTAGATTGCATGCCGCGCAAACCGGCCAAACCGCTGCCACGCAGCAAGTGCATGAGGACAGATTCAGTTTGATCGTCGGCGTTGTGCGCGACGGCAATGACGTCGCTGTGCTGGGTGAGGGCTACCTCCAACAAGAATCCATAGCGCACTTGACGGGCCGCTTCCTCAAGCGAGAGTTTGTGGCGACGCGCAAAAGCCGCTACGTCGCGTGATTCGATCGTGCTGGGCAGGTTCCATTGCCGGGCGATGTCGCGCACGAAGTCCGCATCGGCCTGCGCGGCTGCTCCACGCAGTTGATGGTTGAGGTGCGCGACATGCAGGCGCCACTCATTGTCAGGCGCGAGCGTGTGCAGGGTGTGCAGCAAGCACAGCGAATCGGCCCCGCCCGACACGCCGACGATGACGGGCGAGCCGCGCGGGAGTAGATCGTAGCGGGTGATGAAGCGGTGAAGATCAGTCAGGAAATCCATGCTAAATTGGATTATAATGACAAGCAGTAAGGGTTGCAAGACGACTACGCGGTAGTTGGTCACAGTCGGGAGAGATAAGCCATGACGCTTCCCATCGTTCATTCCGAAACTTATCAGCGGCATCATCCCACGTTTGAGATTGGGTCGGGCGGCCGGATCATGCCTTACTATGAATCGCCGCAGCGGGCCGAGATCATGCTTGAGGCGCTGCGGGCTACGTCGTGGGCGAAAATCGTGACGCCGGAAGAAGGCCGCCACGAGAGCCTGCCCTTGCTGGTGCACGACGGCGACTATGTGTGGTTCATTCGCAACGGATTCAAGGAGTGGCTGGCGACGAATCCACTCTTGCCCGAAGGGTATCCGCCGACCTACTATCCGTCTTGCTTTCCGCCGCCACGCGCGCGCCGCAGGTTAAAGGGCGAGGCGCGTTTGAACGCGGCTGAAGGTTACGGCTATTACACGTTTGATCTCACTGCGCCGTTGATCGAGGGAACGTATGAAGCGGCGCTGGGGGCGGCCACGTGCGCGATGACGGCCGCCAACCTCGTGTTGTACGGCGACCGATCGGCCTATGCGTTGTGCCGCCCGCCGGGGCATCATGCCGGACGTGATTTCAGCGGCGGTTACTGTTATTTCAACAACACGGCGATTGCGGCCAAAATTCTGAGCGTGCGCGGCCGCGTGGCGGTGATCGACATCGACTATCATCACGGTAACGGTACGCAGGATATTTTCTGGGAAGACGATCGGGTGCTGACGATCTCGATCCACTGTGATCCACGCATGGACTATCCGTATTTCGTGGGCTTTGCCGATGAAGTGGGCGCGGGTGCGGGTGAAGGTTACAACCTCAACATCCCGCTGCCGCCCGGCGCCACCGGCGAGTGGTATCTCAAGACGCTGGACTTGGTCTTCGATCGCATTCGCTTATTCGATCCGTGGGCGCTGGTGATTGCGGTCGGGTTCGATACGTACGGCGACGATCCGATCAGTAAATTCGATCTGATCACATCCGATTATGTGGCGGTGGCCCAGCGCTTACGCGCCCTCAACTTGCCGACGGTGCTCGTCCAGGAAGGCGGCTACAATACGGAGGTGTTGGGGAAAAACGTGGTGGCGTTCCTGGAGCCGTTCAGTTCCTGACCAGATGATAGAGAGATTGAAGGGGAGAGAAGGAGAGATTATCAGTCTCTCCTTCTCTCCTTCTCTCTGTCCCTCACTCGGTTTTACTTCACCGACTGCTGCGCGGCGCGCAGGGTGTTCTTCATCAACATCGCGATGGTCATGGGGCCCACCCCACCGGGCACCGGCGTAATCGCCGAGGCGACTTCCTTCACGGCTTCAAAGTCACAGTCGCCCACGAGCTTGGTTCGGGGCTTGCCGGTCTTCTCGCTGATGGCTTGAGTGCCATCGGGATTCAGTACCGGGAGGCTGTTCACGCCCACGTCGATCACGACCGCGCCGGGCTTGACCCATTCGGCTTTGACGAACTTCGCTTTCCCGATCGCCGCCACCAAAATATCGGCCTGGCGTACCACCGCGGCGATGTCCTTCGTGCGCGAATGGCACACGGTCACGGTCGCGTTGCGGCCCAGCAGCAAGAGCGACACGGGCAGTCCGACGATGTTGCTGCGGCCCAACACGACGGCGCTTGCCCCTTCGATCTTGGCGCCGATCCGATCGAGCAGTTCGATCACCCCGGCGGGCGTGCATGGCTCGAACGAGGGTTCGCGGTTCTTCATGCCCAGCTTGCCGATGTTGACGGGATGGAAGCCATCCACGTCTTTGGTGATGGGTACGGCGTTCAGCACGGCTTCTTCGTTGATGTGACCCGGCAGGGGCAGCTGCACCAAAATGCCATGCACTTTCGGGTCTTCGCCAAGTCGCTTCACTAAAGCGATGACGTCGGCCTGGGGCGTATCGGCGGGCAGTTCATTCGGAAACGATTCGAGTCCGTCTTCGGCGCAAGCCTGGCGCTTGCCCTTGACGTATGAATGCGAGGCCGGGTTATCGCCGACGAGCACCGTGGCCAAGCCGGGCGTGATGCCGTGCTTGGCCTTCAGTTCTGCGGCAGCTACGCGCACTTCTTCATGAATCGCGGCGGCAATGGCTTTTCCATCGATGAGTTGGGCTGTCATGGATCGCTCCTGTATGGAATGTAGAGATGGGCTGTTCGCTATCAGGTACGCTTCCAGTTTACCATGAGATGGCCGGCCGGGGAGTGGCGAATGTCATCGGCGCACGGGATGATGCTCATTCGATCGGGTGAGCGTCAAGCCCCGATCGGCGGGCGGCGGCTTGCCGGCCCTATTCGGTGGACAAAAAAATAGGCATCGTCTATAATCTCGCGCGATCGTCATTTTAATACGGATGGAGAAAGTGGCATGGCGCTGATCAAGTTCACTCGAAACTTTCGGGATGACAGCACGGATCGCGGTTTCCAATTTGAGTTCTATTGCGATCGCTGTGGCAGCGGCTATCAGAGCACGTTTCGCGGTTCCAGCACGAACACTTTGAATGACGCACTGGATGTGGCGAGCGGGCTGTTTGGTGGGTTGTTTGGCAATGCGGCCGATGCCAGTCATCGCATGCATTCGGCCGCCTGGGAAAAGCAGCACGACGCCGAATTTCAGAAGGCGATCGAAGAAGTCAAGCCGTACTTTAAGCAGTGCAAGCGCTGTGCCAAGTGGGTGGACGACACTTGCTGGAATCCGCAGCGGGGACTGTGTTTAGAGTGCGCGCCTGATCTGGAAGCCGAATACTCGGCGGCGCAGACGGATGCAGCGGTGCAGCAGGCGCGTCAGGTGGCGCAAGAGGCGACCTACATCACCAAAGAAAAATTCGAGAAGACCGTGGTGGGCGGCTGCCCCAACTGCGGGGCGAGTGTCGCGCCCGGCGCGAAGTTCTGCGCAGAATGCGGCCAACCCATCACGCGCGAGAAGTTCTGCACGGAATGCGGCACCAAAATTGAAGGCAGTCCCAAGTTCTGCCCGGAGTGCGGCGCGAAATTGTGAGGCCCCCCTTTCCGGGATGGGCGGAGCAGATCAAAAGGCTGTGGTAAGATGGGCAGCGGACGACGGGCAGTAGGTCGCCCGCTTTGCTGTGTAAGCGCCAGCGCATTTGATCCGCTCCGCGCATTTAGTAGGGATGTCCGTTCTGTAGAAATTCTACGCTTATTCTAAAGGAGGCATGGTATGACTCGCAACTTTTCAGTATGGAAGCGTGCGCTGTTGACGGCTGGCCTGGCACTGGCCGGTCTGGCTCTCGTGTGGAATGGCACGACCGAGGTCTCGCATGCGGGTGTCAAGCCTCTTAACATTCTCGACTCGCCCGTACCCAATGCCAGTTACCTCTATCTTTTCATGCCGGACACACAGACGTTCATCACGATACCATTGTCGAGCGGTGCGCTGCCGACCGGCGTGGCGGTAAGCGGCACTAATCCCACACATGTCTGGGTGACCGAGTATGGTCTTAACCGTATCGCCCATGTTGTCTTCACGAGTACTACAAGTTATACCCTGGCCGCCGAGTATCTCCTCTCTGCGCCGACAAACAGCGGCCCATTTTTGATCACGGCCGACGGGGCCGATGTCTGGTTCACGGAACGCGGGGCGAATCGAGTTGGGCGCCTGAATGCGGCCACCGGTCACATCGACGAGTTTGACGGGCACGGCCTGCCAGCCAATGCCGGACTGGCCGATCTCAACGCCGCGCCAGACGGCTCGATCTGGATCGCTGGACAATATGCCAAGCGTTTGTATCGGCTCGTGATCACATCGACGGTTGATTACGTGTTTCAAGAATATCCAACTCACCCGCCAAGTTCACTCGCGCTAGGACCAGCTGATCCTTTCGGCATTGATGTGATCGTGATCAACCCACCTACGAGCTATCAGATCGCGTTTGCTGCGCCAATGAGTAATAGCATCGGGTTACTCACGCCGGGCAGTCAAGAGGTGCAGATTTCCTCGGGCATTCCACCGGGCTATGCCCCCACCGATATGGTTATTGATGCGTCATCTAATTTGTGGTTTACTGAACCAGGCCGGGGCGCCTTGGGCCTGTCTTTCAAAGGAACCTTAGGCACAGCTCCACGGCAGTTTTTGCCGCTGGCGGCGCCGATGTTTTTGACCCGCATGATGAATAACACGTTGTGGGTATCTCAACAAGATAGATTGGGGCAGTTGGGGCGGTTTGTGTTCGTCCCCCCTGGCAGCCATCAGTTTACGTCGTACCCGCTGCCGTTGACAGGGCTGCGGCCTACTGGGATAGCGTTGGCAGACGATGGCGGAGTCTGGCTGGCGGCTTATGAAACACAGCATATCTTTTTACCGGTCATTCTTCGCTAAACAATCCGTTCACGTACATCTTTCTACGAGGTGATGATATTTCATGGCAGTGATAAATAATCGGTTCAAGATGATGTTTGCCAGCCTGGTGTTGTTGGCCGCGGGTTTCTTCTGGCTGACTCGTCCGGTGGCGGCTCAGCTAGATAGCAGCGTTAAGAGCCCCGTGATTCGCTCTCAGGTTAACACGAGTGCCTTGACTTACACGACCTGGTTGCCCTTAATAGCCAACCATGATACCAGCGGCCCGTATGGCCCCTGGGCGGTACAGATGTATGATCGGTTGGATGCGGAGAAGGGCTATGACTATGCGGTCGCTGCCGGCGTGCGCTGGATGCGGCTGCGCGTGTCCTGGTTTGACATTGAGCCAACTAACACCACGCCGGAGTTTTACCAGTGGGAGACGCTGGATAAAAATATTAGCAACGCGGTCACGGCCGGCGTGAACCTGGTGGTGACCCTGGAAGGCAATCCGACGTGGGCGTCTGCCCAACCTCACGGGCCGGTAAACAACCTGGCCGATTTTCAGGAGTTTGTCGGCGCAGTGGCGGCCCGCTATCCGCAAGTGCATTACTGGGAAATCTACAACGAGCCGGATAATATCTCCAACTTTGGCAGGCAGGGGGCAGTGTACGCCGCGCACTTAAAGGCGGCGTATTCGGCCATTAAGAGCGCCAATCCCCAGGCACAGGTGGTTATGGGCGGCATTGCGCTGGATTGGTTTACCGACGAAGGCGGCAGCTTCGATCGCAATTTCTTGAATGACATGCTCACCGCCTGCACGGGGACCTGCTTTGACATCGGCAATTTCCATTACTATCCTGTCTATCGGGCGAACTGGGAAAAGTACGGGCGCGACATCATTGGCAAGGCCGCCGGTTTTCGGCAGATGCTGGCCGCGCACGGTTACTCGCGTCCCGTGATGAGCACCGAAACCAGTTGGGTCGTTTCTCCGCGACCGCCTACAGATTGGGGCGGGGAGGCGGTTCAGGCGCGCTATGTGCCCAAGACCATGATACGCGGCGCCGCGGCCAACCTGCTGATGACTAACTGGTATGCCATGACCGACGTCGATCCTGATCAGCCCGGCTTGTTGGACGGTGCAGAAAACGCCTATCAGCCGCGCCCAAGCTATTACGCGCTGGTGCGCCTCAATGAGCAGCTGCACGCAGCGCGCTATGATCGGCCGCTCACCTTCGCCGAAACTCGCTCGTCCTATCTGGAAGGCTACGTCTTCACCGACAAAGTCGGCACATCCAGTCCAGAACGCGTCGACGTGATCTGGTACGATTGCCCTAGCCTGGTGGTTGGCATAGGTACTCTGCCTACCGATTGTACTTCTTCGGCTCACTATACCGTGAACGACGCCAAGATCGGTGTGACCGATCATTTAACGGGCAGCTTGCAGATTCTCACCGATGCCAGTGACGGCGTCATCGACGGCAAGATCAAATTAATGGTCGATCGCAATCCCATCTATATCCACTATAACCCGTGATGGTACCTACTTTACTCAAACGGATCAGCCTGATTGTCGGATTAAGCGCGTTGGGCGTAACGGTCGCCATCGGCTTGTTGAGGGCCCCGGACGTCCAATCGGCCTACGCCCGCTCGATCGCGCCGGTGGCTCTCGGCGCAAGTGCGGCCTATCCCAATTGCCGGTTTGGGATGGGGGCGGGCGGACCAGTCGATTACAATGTGGCTGCTCTGAACTTAGGTTGGTATTTGGATTGGCACACGACCATTACGCCAACACATCCTAGCCAGACGGACTATGTGCAAGTGGTGCGTGTTCAAACCGCCATCGACGGCTTCACCTTCTCGCCCCCCACGGCCACTTTGCAGGCCGCCGTGTTCGCGAACCCAGGCGCTACCTGGCTGATCGGCAATGAGCCGGATAGCCCCATGCAAGATAACATGGTACCGGAATTGTACGCGCGGGCCTATCATCATCTCTATGGTTTGATCAAAAGTTACGATCCGACTGCCAGGATTGGCGCGGGCGGTATCGTGCAGCCTACGCCGCTCCGCTTTCAGTATCTCGATCGGGTGTTGGCTGCCTATCGGGCCAACTATAGCCAAACCCTGCCCGCTGATCTGTGGAATACCCATTCCTACATCCTGCGCGAGATCACCTCCGATGATCCTGATGCGATCGATAACGGTGGATCGCTTGAAGTATGGGGCGCGTATGTGCCGCCGGGTATCAATGCCACCCGCGGCAAGTTGTACTCTTACTCGCAAATGTTTGATGTGGGGATTTTCCGCCAGCGCCTGATCGATTTTCGCCAGTGGCTGGCGCGCAATGGCTATCGCGATGTGCCGCTGCTTATCACCGAATATGGCACGTTGTTTCCTTATCCGCCTTACATCGATGGCGACCCTTATGTGGATGAAAACGGCGTGCCGATGACCGAGGCGCGCACGGCAACGTTTATGCTCGACACGTTCGACATTCTACGCACGCTGGTCGATCCCAATATTGGATATCGTGCTGACGGCGGACGCTTAGTGCAGCGTTGGTCCTGGTATAGCTCTGACGATATAAATTATGGCGGCATTCTGTTTTACACCAATACCCATGCCCTGAATCCGTTGGGGCAGGCGTTTGCCGCGTATACCACTCAGCAACCTCCCGCGGTCGATTTGAATGTCGTGGCGGACAGCAGTGCTGCACCGTGGGCCGGACAGCCTGTCCCGTTTATGCTGAAGGCGACGGTGGGCAATCAAGGCAACATTTCGGTTAGCGTGCCCTTCACGGTAACGTTTTATGATGGGCCGCCGGGCACCGGCGTGCCGATCGGGCAGGCGCAAATTCCGCGCGGCTTGAGCGGTTGCGGAGGCGCTGCGACAGTCAGTATGACGTGGACCGTCTCATCACCCGGCTTGCACGAATTCTACGTCGAAGTGGATTCGACGCATAGCATCATCGAGACGGATGAAAACAA
Source organism: Anaerolineae bacterium (assembly GCA_003154115.1). Taxonomy (GTDB): domain Bacteria; phylum Chloroflexota; class Anaerolineae; order Fen-1058; family Fen-1058; genus Fen-1058. The sequence continues at coordinate 44,026 of PMCF01000171.1, read as the reverse complement.
CAACCTTGCGATTGGCTGGGCGCTGGTCAGTACGCACCAGGTTTATCTGCCCGCGCTGTTCCGCTAACGAGCAGGGCACTTTGCTGGACAAAGGGTTGGCCTTGCACTATAATCCGCGCCGCTTGAACGGGTGACCTGCTGTCAAGGTCACCTGTTCTCGTCAGTTAGGCGTTGATCACGTTTGCGGTGCGGTGTTGGAGTTGAGTGTGAAATCGGCTGTTACATTTGAACACGTTTCAAAATGCTTCCGGATTGAGCCGGAACGTCCCCGCTCCCTGCAAGAGCGCTTTATGCGGACGCTGCGTCGCAGTCATCACCAGGTTGAAGATGTCTGGGTCCTGCGTGACGTGAGCTTCAGCCTGCCCGCGGGATCGTCGTTGGGTGTCGTGGGCCAGAATGGCGCCGGAAAAAGCTCGCTGTTGAAGCTGTGCGCGCGGGTGATCGATCCGACGTCGGGCGTGGTGCGCACTCACGGGCGCGTGTCGGCTCTATTGGAGCTGGGCGTCGGGTTTCATCCGGATCTCACCGGGCGTGAGAATGTGTTTCTGTACGGCTCCCTGGTGGGCATTCCCCGCGCGGTCATGCAGCAGCGCTTCGACGAGATCGTCGCTTTTTCTGAGATCGAGCGCTTTATCGATGTGCCGGTGAAGGCGTATTCGTCAGGCATGTATTTGCGTCTGGCCTTTGCGGTAGCGATTTACGCGGAAGCCGACGTCTTGCTGATCGACGAAGTGTTTGCCGTCGGCGATGCGAGTTTTCAACAGAAGTGCATTGAACGCATCCAGATCTTGCAGGACAACGGCGTGACAGTCCTCTTTGTGTCACACAACGCCGACATGGTGCGCCACTTGTGCCGGCAGGCCTTATGGATTGAAGATGGGCGCATGGTCGCTTTCGACGAGGCCGATAACGTGGTCACCGCTTACATGGAGCAGATGGCCTATGCTCGCGTGCGCAACGATCAACAGAAGGATACGCATCGCTGGGGTTCGCGCGAAGTCGAGATTACGCGGGTGGAATTTCTGGATCAGGCCGGGCACGCCGTGCCGCGTTTCCGCACCGGCGAGGCTTTTACGGCGCGCCTGCACTATCAGGCGGCACGTCGCGTGGAAGATCCGATGTTCGGCGTGGCGATCCATCGTGACGACGACACGCACGTCAATGGCCCGAACACGCAACTTGCCAATTTCCCCATCTCGGCGATTGAGGGTGCGGGTTCGGTTGATTATTGTGTGGCCGAGTTGAATCTGTTGCCGGGCGCGTACGAGTTTACGGCCGCGGTGTACGATCACGACGGCCGTCATCCCTTCGATCATCAGCACCGGCTCTATCCGTTCTGGGTTGAGCCCAATCCGATCATCGATGAGAAGTATGGCACGTTCTATCTACCCTCAACCTGGCAACATCATCCTGAAGCATGAGCCGCGTTCTGATTATTAGTTCCGATATTTTGCCGCTGCCCGGTTGGCCCACTACCGGCGCTGGCCTGCGCGCGTGGGGCATCGGACAAGGCTTGCGGGCGCGTGGACACGACGTGTCTTTCTCCATGCCGGCCGCGGCCTTGCAAGACCGATCGGCTGATGCTGCGACCCAGGCTTTGGCGTGGACGTTAGGCACGCTGCTTGATGTGATCGCGCACTCGCAAGCCGAGGTGGTCGTCGCGTGCAACTGGCCCATCGCCGCCAACATTCATCGCTGCCCCGTTCCGCTGGTGCTCGATCAGCACGGGCCGCATTTGTTGGAGCGCCAGTATCAAGCGGCCTTTCGTGGCTTTGAGGAAAATGCGCGCGCCAAACGGCTGGCGCTGAGCAAGGCCGATTATTTTTCCTGCGCGGGCGATTTGCAACGGCTCTACTTTTTGCCGTGGCTGATGCAGGCCGGTTTTCAATTCGACGACGGGCGCGTGTGTTCCATTCCCATCTCGTTGTCGCCCGAGCTGCCGTCGCACGAATTTTCTGACGAGATCACTTTTGTGTATGGCGGCGTTTTTTTGCCGTGGCAGGATCCGCGCGCGGGCTTGCAGGAAGTGTTAACGCAGTTGCAGCAGCGCGATCAGGGTCGCCTGAAATTTTTCGGCGGCAAGCATCCCGTTTATCCGGTGGATACCGGCCTGTTTGAAGAACTGCGTGCGCAGTTGGAACATCATCCACGGGTGCAGGTGCAGCCGATGGTGGCGCACGACGAACTGATCGAGACCTACCGCCACGCACATGTCGCCATCGATCTGATGGCGCGCAACCCCGAGCGCGAACTCGCCTTCACCACGCGCACGGTGGAATATTTGTGGTGCGGCCTGCCGGTGATTTACAGCGACTACGCCGAACTCAGCCGCTACATCCGCGAATATCGCGCCGGGTGGACGATCGATCCGAATGATCACGCTGCGCTGCACGCGGCGGTCAGCGAAGTTTTCGAGCAGCCCGATCGAGTGCAGGAATACAGCCGCAATGCGCAGCGCCTGGTGCGCGAGCGCCTGACGTGGGATCGCACGATCGAGCCGTTGGACGCCATCTGTCGTAATCCGTCGCGCCGCGAACGGGTGAAAACCTCAACAGCACTGCCAGAAACACAAAGCGCTTATTTGATCGGCAAGGCGTGGGGCGTGCTGCGGCACAAAGGGCCGAAGGCAGTGCTGCGTGAAGCGCGTGGTTATCTACGTTGGCGGCGCGAGCTGTATCAGACGCGCCACGGCTAACGTGAAGTGATCAACGCCGAATGACACAATCAGTAGACTAACGCGCGGTAGGTAGCCTATGTTGAAGCGCTGGCCGCAAGATAGCTGGTTGGGCGGATTGGCCTTGCTGATTGCGCTGGGCATTGGCCTCAGCGCGCTGTTTTGGGGAACGTTTGCCGACGAAGGGGACAACCTGGCAGTCGGGCTAATGTTGTCGCGTGGCTCAGTGCTCTATCGGGACGTTTTCTCGCATCACTTCCCGTTTGCCTATTATTGGGCGGCGGTTGTCACCGGATTGTTCGGTCCGTCTATTACCGCGGCGCGCGTTTCGGCCTTGCTCTTTCAAATTGGCTCGTTGGCGTGGGCGATGGTTCTGACGCGCTATTTCATCCCGATCGGCCTGCTCGGCATTCTGTGGAGCATCGTCGGCTTGTTCTTTTACAGCAACTATGTGCTTTACACGCTGTTCAGCGGCGTTGCCTTGACCGTGATCTTTGTGGTCATGGTGTCGATCTTAAGCAAGCGCCGGCCGGTTGATCGCAAGACCTGGCTGACAGTGGCCTTCTTCGCCCTCATTGCGATGCTGAGCGATCCGCTGGCGATCTATCCCGTCCTGTGCGTGTTGATCTTCCTGGCCTTGTCGCCGGCGCGTTTCAAGACCAGCTGCAAGGTGGGCGCGTTCGTGACGCTTGGCCTGGGGCTGTACGCCGTTTATCTGCTTGCCTCCGGTTCGCTTGAAGCCTTCTATCAGGATGCCATTCGCTTCAACGCCGAGGTGTATAGCAAGTACACCTCGCTGTCACCCTTGCGCTTAAACGACATCGTGAAGTTGACCGGCACCGCCCTCAACCTGGGCGGGCCAGCCTGGCAAGTCGATCCGTCCATGATCTTGAAACGCGGGCAGCTCGACGAATGGCTGTTTGTGGGTTTCTTATTCCGTTTGACGATCGTGCTGGCCGCTTTGATTCTGGCGCTGCACCGCCGCTTTGTTCTGGCCGGCTTTGTGTATCTGTCCGCGGTGACGTTGCTGGCGATGAATCAAGGCTCTTTTTACAGCACGGCGTTTATCATGACCGCCGGATTCGTAGGGTTGTGGCTGATCTTTGACAATCTTGATGGCGAAACGACGGTTCAGAAATCATCACGAAGTGATCGCATCGCCAGGCGCGCGAACTGGTTGGTACTGACCGTTCTGCCCTGGACGGCGCGCTGTGTGATCGGCTGCGGTTTCCTATGGTTGGTGCTGCGCAGCGCCGATACGCTAATGCAAGACCAACGGCAGTTATCATACGCACGTAATCTGGGCTTTCATCTGAGCGTGGTCGATTACCTCCGCAACGATCTGGCCTGCGGCCGGACGGATGTGTCACTGGCGTATTATCCGGGCGAGCCGACCTTCAATTATTTGACCGGGTTCCCGCCCGTATCGAAATACCTGTATCTGTTTCCGTGGGTGGCCGAAGTCGCGCTGCCCGACGTCTTGCACAGTTTATCTACCGGCAAAGTCATTGTCTATGTCGATTGGAACGCCGTGCTGTGGGAAAGATACCAAGCGGCTGATTACCTGGCCGAGCTCAAGACTTATCTGGAAGCGAACTATCTAGACGCGGGACGAGGGTTCTACGTGTCGCCTGACCTGGGGCGGGCGTGCCATTTCATCTCAGGTCTACCCTTGAGTTCCGCTGTACGCCCAGCGTCTTGATGGTGAGGTTGATCCGGCGATCAGAATGATGACCCAGTGGAGCACGCAACACCGGCAATGAGTCCGGCCGGCACTCGCTACGAAGAAAAGCGTGAATGTCCTGAGGCGTCCTAAGCTATGCTAAAACGTTGGTTGCGCGCAAACTGGCTCGGCGGACTACTATTGCTTGTTGCTTTTGGCATTGGCGTTATTACCCTGTTCTGGGGAACGTTCGGTGATGAGAGCGATAACCTGGTGATGGGCCTGCTGCTGTCGCGTGGCTCAGTTCTCTATCGAGACATTTTTTCGCATCACTTTCCGTTCGCTTATTATTGGGCGTCAGCGGTTGCCGGACTGTTCGGACCTTCCATTGCCGTGGCCCGTCTCTCGGTCTTGCTCTTTCAAATCGGCGCGTTGGCGTGGGCCATGGTCTTGACGCGTTACTCTGTGCTGATTGGCTTATTGGGCGTTCTCTGGAGCATTGTCGGGTTGTTTTTCTACAGCAACTTTGTGCTGTACACCGGGTTTAGCGGCGTCAGCTTGGCCGTCATCTTGATTATCATGGTGTCCATTCTCGGGAAGCGCATTACGCCGGGCCGGAAGGAATTGCTAACGCTGGGAGTCTTCGCGACCATTGCGGTATTGAGCGATCCACTAGCAATTTATCCCATCGGCTGCGCGCTTCTTTTTCTGGCCTTATCACCCGCCCGATTAAAAGGGACTCTGGTGGTCGGCGGCGTCATCGCCATCGCGCTGGGGGCATACGGCCTTTATCTGCTGGCCTCCGGTTCGGCAGAAGCATTCTATCTGGACACCATCCGCTTTAACGCCGAGGTGTATGCCAAATACGCTTACACGCAACCGTTACGGATCACTGACCTGCTGAAACTAGCCAGCAGCGCGCTCGATTTAGGAGGAATCGCCTGGCGCACTGATCCATCTATGCCGCTATACCGGAGTGAGCCGATGGCATCCTGGTTGTTTGCCGGGTTTCTTTTCCGCGTAACGATGCTGCTTGCCTCTGCTATTTTGTTACTGCGCCGGCGGTTCGTATTGGCTGGGTACCTTTATCTGTACGCAGTGGCGCTGCTGGCGATAAACCAATTCACCTTTCGCCTCCTGCCGTTTGCGCTGAGCGCCAGTTTCGTAGCGATCTGGTTAGTTGTTGGGAACCTTGATGCTGGCGCTGTGCCCCAGTCGGTCACGGGAAAGGCGGGCCGTTTTCAGACTATTCTTTCCTGGTTGGGGCGCACCGGCCTGCCCTGGGCAGCACGCGTTGTAATCGGATACGGCTTTGCCTGGTTGTTGTGGCGCAGTGCGGATACCCTCCGCCTGAATCAGCCACAACTTTCCTATGAAGGTAGTTTCGCTCACGACACGGCTGTGGCTGATTATATTCGTCGTGATCTAGCGTGCGGGCAGCCGGATGTGTCGCTCGCATACTATCCGGGCGACCCCATCTTCAATTACTTGACAGGCTTACCGCCTGTCTCAAAATACCTGTATGTCTTTCCCTGGGTGGCGGAAGTGGCGCTGCCGGAAGTTATTCAAGTGCTGCAATCGGGCAAGACCGTTGTCTATGTGGACTGGCAATTTCCGTTGTGGAATCTCTATTGGGCCGACAACTACCTGGCCCCGCTCAAAACTTATCTTGACGCTAACTATCAAAAGGTCGAAGAAGGATTTTACATTTCTCCGGAATTGGCGCGGGAATGCCCTCATGCTAGGTCATATCCGCAAGTCGATTTCCGCGCAGAAGTTCCTGATGGTGAGATCACCCCGGGGCACAAGTATTTCCAGACCTTCACCAGCGAGTGCGCCGGATTGAGTTACTTTGAGATTTTGCCGGCGACCTACGGCCGCGGCATCACCAGCACTTTGAATGTGCGCTTCAGGGACATGGACGCCAATCAGCAATTGTTTGACCGGGCCATCCCGGGATCAACCATTGCGGATAGTCAATGGCTGCGAATCGCTTTCGATCCGCTGCCGGACTCACGGGGCAAACATTATCGAATGTCGCTCGTGTCAGCAGACGCGCAACCCGGTAACGCGTTTGGACTATGGCGGACGACGCAAGATGTTTATCCGGCGGGTGGGGCAGCGATTAACAATCAGTCGTTGCAGGCCGATTTTGTCTTCCGCTACGGTTGTCAGCCGTGACCGGCATGGACGATGGCGGACGAATGGAAAAACGATATCCGGTTTGCAGCGAATCATTTCGAGAAGTCCGGCATGCTTAGCTCAACTTCAACGCGACCACGCGTCATTTTTTTCAGCGATGCTCCGCTGCGCGCGCAGCTGACGGGGCCGGCTATTCGCTGCATAGAGCTGGCGCAGCAGGTCAGCCGCGTGGCCGACGTGACGATCGCTGCGCTGCACACCATCGATCGTAATTTCCCCGGCCTGACGCCGCAGCCGTTTGCCACCGAAGATGAAGTATTCGAACTGGCTCAGGCGCACGACGTGGTGGTGGCGCAGGGTTACTTCACTTACAAATATCCTAAAGTGTTGTTGACAGATCGCATCAAGGTCTTTGACCTGTACGATCCGTTGAATCTGGAAACGCTGGAGCATGGCTATCATGCCGCCGCTGCACAGCGCCTGGCTGAATATCACACCGTGCAGACCATCGTGCGCAACCAGTTGATTACCGGCGATTTCTTTTTGTGCGCGCACGATCGCCAGCGTGATTTTTATCTGGGGATGCTGGCCGGTGCGGGACGGGTGAATCCGTTATCGTACGATGTGGCCGATCGGGATATGCGGCAGCTGCTGGCCGTGGTGCCGGTGGGCCTCAGCCCCGATCGGCCCACGCACTCCCGATCGGTTTTGCGCGGCGTCCATCCCGCGATCACTCCAGACGATTTCCTGCTCATCTGGGGCGGCAGTCTGCTGGACTGGCTCGATCCGTTGACGTTGATTCGCGCCATGGCGCGCGTGCAAGAGCAGCGCACCGCTGTGAAGTTGTTCTTCATGTCCAGCGTGAATCCGGTGGTGGATGCGCCGCACGGCATTGCTGAAAGAGCCGTGACTTTGAGCCAGGAACTCGGCCTGCTCGATCGCGCGGTGGTTTTCAATCGCGACTGGATCGCGTATGATGATCGCGCCAACTATCTGTTGGAAGCGAACGCCGGCGTGACTACGCATAGCGATCATCTAGAGACGCGCTTCTCGGTGCGCACGCGCGTGCTCGATTATTTGTGGGCGGGCCTGCCGCTGATCTCCAGTGCGGGTGATGTGTTTAGCGAGTTGATCGATCAACGACAGTTGGGGTTGACCGTTCCGCCGGGCGATGTCGAAGCATTGGCGCAAGCTATTTTGAAATTGGCGAGTGATGCCGAGTTTCGGAAAACCTGCGCGGAGAATGTCCGCGATATCGCCCAAGAATTTGAATGGGAAAAAGTCGCGCAGCCGCTAGTGGATTTCTGCCGCGCGCCGCAGCCGGCAATCGATCGAAATTTGGAGCACCAGCGCGCGCTGATCGATCCGACGGATGACCTCATCGCGCGGATTAAGCCCACGGTGCGCCGCCGCCGCCGATCGATTTCAGCGCGCGTGACAGCCCAGGCCAAGACGACGGTGAAGCACTTACTGAAGCGGCGCTACATCAGCGTTGTTGGTGATCGCACGATCGAAGCCGAAGGTGTATTGCTACGTGATCAGCACCGGGAGCAGCTGGTTTCGATCGAGCGTGCGAACTTGACCGGCTTTCAGGTTTTGATCGGCACCTTCGGGCGTGCGAACACGTGTGACGTAGTGCTGCACGTCTGCGCTGCCTCAACGGAAGTGACGAAGGCGCACGTGAACGCCTTGCAAATGAACGACGGCGAATGGTGCGCGTTTGCTTTTCCACCGCTGCCCGATTCGGCGGGCCGGCAGTTCCGCGTCTGGTTGGAAGCGCCAGACGCGATCGTGAGTGATGGTGTAACATTGTTCCGCTATCTCGATAGCGACGAGCTGGTGCTGCGGCCGGTCTATCGCGCCTGATGAGCTGAATGGAGTTTCAGAGATGCCGTTTGATGCCAAGTTCTATGATTTGTTAGCCGAGCACATCGCGACGGAGATTCGACCGCGCACGGTGTTGGAGGTGAGCGGTGCTGCGCCGCTGATCGACAAGTTGCAAGCGCGCGGGATAACCGCGACAAGTCTGAGTCCTGCCGCCGACGCTGCCTCATGGGTGAACCAACTGCATGAGGCAGCGGACTCCTACGATTTGATCGTGTGCCTGGATGTGTTGGAACAAATCCCGGCGGCCGGGACGGCGCAGGTCATTGCCGCGTTGTGCCAACATACCGCCGACATGCTCTTCTCCTCCACGCCCTTCGATTTCAAAGCGATCGATCACTGCAACGTGCAGCCGCCCGATTACTGGGCTGCTCAATTTGCGGCGCAGGGTTTCTTTCACGACGTGGACTACGACGCGTCGTACATTGCGGCGTGGGCGCAGCGTTTTCGCCGGGGGCGCGCGGAAGCGATCGGGCCGGTGGTCGCCGCGTATGAGCGCCGCCTGTGGCGCTTGACGCAAGAGACGACGGCGCGGCGCGAACTCAATTTGGAGCAAGGGCATGAACTGGCCGTCCGCGCGGATCTGATCGAGCGGATACAGGTTAAAGCGGATCGCTATGATGAAGTCACGCGCGCGCTGGAAGAGCAGAATGCTCGCTGGGAAGAGCAGAATGCTCGCTGGGAAGATCGCTGGGGACGACTCGAAGCCAGCCTGGGAGGGCGTTTATTATTTGGCCTGCAAAACTTCCGCGCGCGGCTCGCGCCGCCGCACAGCATGCGCGATCAACTGCTGGAGAATATGATCCAGCGAGTTGTGATACGAGGCCGCATCGCACCCGGTTCGGCCGCGCGGTTGATTCAAGTGGAACCGATTCGAGAACGTGCGCCGGTACGGGCGCATGCGGCTACCGTTAATATCGTCGTGTGCGTGCATAACGCGCTGGACGATGTGCGCCGCTGCCTTGAATCTGTTGTGCAGTACATGCTGCCACCTGATGCTTTGATCTTGGTTGATGATGGGAGTGAGGCGGCAACGCGCGATTTTCTGATCGAGTTTGCCGGACAGCAGCACGCTACTTTGCTTCGCAACGATGCTGCGCGCGGCTATGGTTGTGCAGCCAATCAGGGCCTGCGCGTGGCGACTGCCGACTACGTGATCTTGCTCAATAGCGATACCATCGTCACGGTCGACTGGCTTGATCGGCTGGTCGCGTGCGGAGAATCAGACAGCGGCATCGGGTTGCTAGGGCCGTTGTCCAACACGGCTTCGTGGCAATCGATTCCCGAGCTTGAGGATCACGGCGACTGGGCAGCCAATCCCTTGCCGGAGGGCGTGTCGATCGAGCAGATGGGACAGTGGGTGGCGCAGTATTCGGCGCGCTTGTATCCCGCGCTGCCGTTTCTCAACGGTTTCTGTTACGGCATCAAACGCGACGTCATCGACCGAATTGGTTACCTGGATGAGGCCAACTTTGGCAGGGGCTATGGTGAAGAAAACGACTTCACGCTGCGTGCCCGTCAGGCCGGTTTCCAGACGGTGCTTGCCGACGATGTTTACGTCTATCATGCCCAGTCGCGCAGCTATTCTCATGAGAAACGACGGGCGCTGAGCGAGCAGGCCGGCCAGACGCTGGCCGGTAAGCATGGTCAGGCCGTGATCGATCAAGGGGTGGCAGTCTGCCAGTCTGACCCTGTTATGCTAGGGCTGCGTGCGCGTAGCCGTGTTATGCTGGAACGTGAAGCAGCGATCCGGCAGGGACAGGCCGGTTACGGGGGCAAACGGCTCTTGTTCCTGCTGCCTATTCAGGAACCAGGAGGCGGTGGCAACGTCGTCATTGATGAAGCCCTGCTCATGCGTCGCATGGGGGTGGAGGTCAGTCTGTTCAACTTGCCCAAACATCAGGCGCGCTTCGAGCGGGCCTATCCTGATTTGGAACTGCCGGTGATTTACGATTCACCCGGCCAGCTCTTTGAGCTAAGCCGCAAGTTCGATGCCCTGATTGCCACTTTCAATACCTCGGTTGAATGGTTGCTGCCGTTGGCCCAGCGTGACAATCATCCTTCGCTGGGTTACTATGTGCAGGATTTTGAGCCGTATATGTATCAAGCAGGCACGCCGGAATATCAACGCGCGCTGCGATCGTACACTTTATTCCCACAGCTCAAGCCCTTTACCAAGACCGAGTGGACGCGCCAGGAAGTGCTGAAGGTCACGGGCGCCGATTGTGTGCCAATTGGGGTTAGCTTGAACATTGATCTGTTGCGCCCCCGCCCGCCCATTGATCCGGTCTGGCCCCAGCGGCCTCTCCGCGTAGCCGCGATGGTTCGCCCGGCGTCGCCTTACCGATCGCCAAAATTGACGATGGAACTGCTGCGGGAGACGACGCGCCGCTATGGTTCGCAAGTGGAAGTCGTGATCTTTGGGGCGGCGGAAAATGATCTGGCTTCCAACGGCTTACCTCGTGATTTTCCTTATACTTTGGCAGGCGTCCTGAGCCAGAAACAAGTGGCGCGCTTATTGAACGAAGTAGACGTGTTCGTCGATTTTTCCTCCCATCAAGCCATGGGGCTGACGGCGTTAGAAGCGATGGCCTGCGGTGCAGCCGTTATTGTGCCCGCGCTTGGCGGTGCGACGAGTTTTGCGCGGCATGGCGAGAATAGCCTGGTGGTCGATACGTCTTCGCGTCGCGCCTGTGCGCGCGCGCTTCGACAACTCGTCGACGATCATGAATTACGCCGCCGGTTGCAGTGGCAGGCATTACAAGATGTGTGCGCGTTCTTCCCTGAACGCTCGGCGTACCAGCTATTGGAAGTTCTATTCGGAGGACAACCTAGGTGATCCAGCCGCGAGTTCATGTGATCTATGAGCATGGCATCGATCCGCGCCCCTTTGGCAGTGCGCAGATCCGTTTGCTGCGCCCGTTAAGCCATCCGGTGCTGCGCGATCAATTTGAGGTAACTTTCGATTGGACCTATCGCGGCGAACTCGCGGATGTCGTCATCGTCGATCGGCTGTGGCGGCCCGATGTGTCCCTGCCCTCGGCGGAGCAGTTGCTGCAAGATGTCCGGCGGGCCGGCGCGCGTTTCGTCTATGCCATTGACGATGATTTTTTGTCCCTGTCCGAAGAAGCCGCGCCCGGCTATTTCAACGCTGCCAAACGCAGCGTGGTCGAACTGTGGCTGCGGGAAGCCGATCAGGTGGTGGTTACGACGCTGCCGCTGCAGCAACGCGTCTTGCCGTTCAATCCGCGCTGCGTGATCGTGCCGAATGCGTTGGATGAACGGCTATTGATCGGCGAACGGCCGCGCTCCTTGGAAACGCCTTTTGGACCTCGGCCGACAGTGATCGGGTACATGGGCACGTACTCGCACGAAGCCGATTGGCGCTTGATCCTGCCGGCTTGGCGTCAAGTGTATGAGCGGCATCGCGAGGCCGTTGAATTTCAAGTGATCGGCATCTCCGAGCGGGCACAAGCGCTGGCCCGGCAAGCGGGCGTGCCAGTGCGCGTCATCCATCCGCGCCTGGAAGAAGTGGAATACCCGTTGTTTATGCTGTGGTTTACGGGGCAGATACGCTGGGATATTGCCGTGGCCCCTCTGCTGGATACGCCCTTCACGCGCTGCAAGTCTGACCTGAAATTCCTGGATTACAGCAGTTTAGGTGCAGCCACCATCGCCAGCCGCGTGCCGGTGTATGAAAGCAGCGTGCGGCATGGCGAAACCGGCTGGCTGGCCGAGAACACGGTCGAGGCGTGGACTAACGCAGTGGAACAATTTGTGACAGACGATGAAACACGAACGACAATGGCACAGGCAGCCCGCTGCTACCTGTGGCACGCTCGTATCTTGGAACAATGCGGTCAGGCCTGGGCGGGCGCGTTAAAAACTTGCAGAAATTAGCCGCTTAACCAATGATAAGGAAATTATATGAAACAAGCAACCGTGTTTGAGGCTTTGCATAGCTACACGCCGCCGGCAAATTGGCCGGCTAATCTATTCTTGCTGCCGGAAGACGCGATGCGAGACATTTATCAATTCGTGATCGATCAGCAGCTGCGATCGTGTATTGAATTGGGCACTGGCTTCGGCGCGACGACTTGTGTCTTGGGTGCCGCCGTTGAAGAGTTGGGGCGCGGTCACGTCGTCACGATCGATATGTATTTGCATCAGCCCGTGAATGTGAAGGTGTTGTTGGATCATGCACACCTGGACCATCAGCTGGTAGAAGTGGTCGCCGATAAGCTGGGGTACAACTGGTATCTGGCTGATTTGATTCAACAGCAGACACGCAACGACGCGTGCAAGCCGTTGTTCGATTTTTGCCTGCTCGACGGTGCGCACGAATGGGAACCGGATGCCCTAGCTTTTCAATTGATTGCGAAACTCTTGAAGCCGGGTGCGTGGATCGCATTAGACGACATTAACTTTAACTTACGGATGATTCCGAACTGGCGGGAAACGCATGGCCATTACTCTGATCGGGAATTGGACGCGTTTCAAATCAAAATGGTTTACGATCTAATGGTGCGCCAGCACCCTGATTTTTGCGACTTCCACTTGACACATGGCGGGCGCATTGGCTGGGCGCGGAAGAAGACTTCGGCGCAAGGCAGCTCAATGTTGTCCCGCCTGCTTTCGCGCGGTTAAGAATATCTGCATAGAGTGGAATTTAAAGATGGCTTGTAAGAACTTGCCGAGAGCGTCAAGAGTCAACGACCCGATGATTATGGAACACGCGGAGCGAACTTGCCAAGCGCAGCTTAATTCAAGCGTAATGCCTGGGCGCGATTAACTTTGCCCCGCGTATGGATTTTTACTGATGGCATCCTCTTCCCGCGCGCGCATCTTATTCATCAGCAGCGTGCCGATCCAGGCGCAGCTTACCGGCCCAGCCATCCGCTGTCTGGAGTTGGCGCAGCAGGTGAGCCGCGTGGCCGATGTGACGATCGCCGCGTATCGCTCCATCGATCGCGTCACGCCCGGCCTGGCGCAAGAGTCATTCATCACCGAAGCCGATCTGATCGATCTGGTGCAGGCGCACGACGCCTTCGTCGCGCAGGGATCGATCACGTTGAACTATCCCAAACTACTGCTCAGCGATCGCGTCAAGGTGTTCGATCTGTACGATCCGTTGAACCTGGAAATTCTAGAACATGGTCGGCAGGTGGCGCTGGAGCAACGGCTGCGCGAATACCGCCAGGTGCAGTCGGCCTTGCACGGCCAATTAGCGGTGGGTGATTTTTTCTTATGCGCCAATGAGCGCCAGCGCGATTACTATCTGGGCATGCTGGCTACCGCCGGGCGCATCAATCCCATATCGTATGATGTGGCCGATCGCGATCTGCGCCAGCTGCTCGCCCTCGTGCCGATGGGCCTCCAGGCGCAGCGGCCGCAGCACACTCGATCGGTTTTGCGCGGCGTCCACGCGGCCATTCAGCCGGATGACATCGTGTTGATCTGGGGCGGCAGCCTGTTGGACTGGCTCGATCCGTTGACGTTGATTCGCGCCATGGCGCAGGTGCGCGCCGCGCGCGCCGATGTGAAGTTGTTTTTCCTCGCCAGTCGCAATCCCATTCTGGCGGACACGCACTCGATTGCCGCGCGCGCGATCGAACTCAGCCGCGAACTCGGCCTGCTCGATCGGACCGTGATCTTCAACGACGAGTGGGTGCCGTATGAAGATCGAGTAAACTACTTGCTGGAAGCGACGATCGGTGTGACCACGCATCTCGATCATTTGGAAACACGTTTCTCGTTTCGCACGCGCGTCCTCGATTATCTGTGGGCGGGGTTGCCGTTGATTTCCAGCGAAGGCGACGCCTTCAGCGATCTGATTCAACGTGAACAGTTGGGCCTCACCGTGCCGCCGGGAGATGCTGCGGCGCTGGCCCAGGCGATCTTGAAGCTGGCGGAAGATGTCGATCTGCGTCGAACGTGCGCGGCCAATGTGCAGCGCGTGGCTGAGTCGTTTTACTGGGAGAAAGTGGCGAGGCCGTTAGTGGAGTTCTGTCGCGCGCCGCAGCCTGCGATCGATCGGGATCTCGATCGGGCTGATACACAGCTCGATCGAACCGAATTGGCAACGACGCTCAACCTCAACCGGCAGATCAAAGACGAGGTGCGCCAGGTGCGGCGATCGCGCCGGGCGCGGATCAGCGCGCGGCTGAAGCACAGCGTCAAACAGATTCTGAAACAGCGCTACACGAATATCTTATTTGAACGGCCCATCGAAGCGGAGGATGTGCTGCTGCCCGGCCAGCGGCGCGGCCAGACGTTTCAAGCCTACGCCCCGAACCTGAACGGCCTCGAGGTGTTGATCGGCACATTCGGGCGCGTCAATACCTGCGACGTGGTCGTGCATGTGTGCGACTCGCCCGAAGCTGTGACGGATGTAGCGACGGCGCGCGCCTCGGCCCTGGCGCTGCAGGATTGCGAATTTTTCACTTTTGCCTTTCCACCCATCGTCACTTCGGCGGGGCGCGAATTCTATGCGTGGCTGGAATCGCCGGACGCGGTGCTCAGCGATGGCGTCACGTTGTTTCGTTATAGGGAGAATGGTGAGCTAGTGCTGGCTCAGCACTACGCTTGAAGGATCAGCGTCGATGAAGTGGCTCACTTATCTCCGTTCCTTGGCAGCGAATCCTGCCGAATATTACGCACTGCCCGAAAGCGAACGCTTCGCCTTGTGGGGGGCGGGCACGCGCGATGTCGGCCGCGAGTTTAATGCGCGCAGCCGCGGCACAGTGCTGCTCGATCTGGGCTGCGGCCCGCGCGATCGGCGCAGTGTGGCGCTGAGCAGCGAGGCAGCACGCTATGTGGGCGTGGATATGCTGACGGAAAATCAACCCGATCTTGTCGCCACGGTCGATCGATTAGGACTGCGTTCCGAGAGCGTGGACAGCATCAATTGTTTATCAGTGCTGGAGCACGTTTTTTATCCGCGCGAGACCATCGTCGAGATGTATCGCGTGTTGCGGCCCGGCGGCTGTGTGCAAGTGCAAGTGCCCTTTCTGCTGCAATATCATGGCTATCCCGACGATTATTTTCGCTACACGCACAGCGCCTTGCAGCGCATGTTCGAATCTGCCGGTTTTCGCGTGGTGTATTTAGAAACCGATTGGACTAAAGGGGCTTATCTCAACGCGGCAAAAATGCTGGAAGACGGCAGCTGGGATATTGCCAAGCCGCGCTGGCGCTTCGTGACGCGCGTGCTGGCGAAGCTGTTGTTTCGACTCAACGCCAGCGTCGAACATTATTATGCGCCCAACGGACGCGGCATGTATCACGCGCTAAGTCTGCTGGCCGAAAAACCAGTGTCTCACGCTGAAGGTCGCGCATGACAACTCAATTGCCTACGGTTACCGTCATCGTCTTGAATTGGAATGGCCGCACACATCTGGCCGATTGTTTCGATTCGTTATTGGCGCTGGACTACCCGCACGAACGGTTGACATTGATGTTAGTCGATAATGGCTCCACGGATGATTCGGTGGCTTTCATGCGCGAGCATTATCCGCAGGTCACGCTCGTGTTAAACGATCACAATCTGGGTTTTGCAGGCGGCAACAATGCCGGCGCGCGCGCAGCTTCCACGGACACCATCGCCTTCCTCAACAACGATGCGCACGTGTATCCCGATTGGCTGAGTAAACTTGTCGAAGCCATCCGGTCTGATCCCGAAGTGATCTGCGCTGGCTCACGCCTGATGAACATCACCGGGGAGCGCGTCGAGTTCGGCGGTTCGTCGATCAACTTCTACGGTTATGGCTATCAAGAAGGTTACGATCGCGGCAACGTGTCTCAATATGAAGGGACACACCCGGTCATCTTTGCGTGCGGCGGCGCGCTGCTCGTGCAGCGCGACATTTTTTTGGACTCGGGCGGCTTCGACGAAGACTACTTCGCCAACTATGAAGATGTCGATCTGGGTTGGCGCCTGTGGGTGTTGGGGTACAAAGTGTTATACGTGGGCGCGGCCGTGGTGGTTCACAAGCATCATGGCACACAGCAGCAAGTGCCCGATGCCAGTCGGCGTGCGCTGCTGGAACGCAACGCCATGCTGACCATGATCAAAAACTATGATGACGAAAATCTGGCGCGCGTCTGGCCGGCCGCGTGGATGCTGGTCATCAAGCGCTTGTACTTGATGAGCGGCATCGATGCGAACACTTATCGGATTGGCTATCCTGCGCCGCAGATCGCCGCGCCGCCCAAGCCGGTGAAAGGTGCGCGCTGGATCAGGCTGCTGCGCGAAGAAGGCCCGATCGAATTTTATCGCCGCGCGATTTCACTGGTGCGGCGCAAACTCGGCAAAACCGATCCGGCTTATCCCCCGCCCGATCGACACACGCTGCCCGGCGTGGAACCTGGTTATGAGCAGGTCTCGCGCCTGGCGCTGGCGCACCTGGTGGCCGCGAACGATGTGGTCGATCTACTGCCACACCTGCTGGAGAAACGTGCCACAGTACAAGCGGCGCGGCGCCGCCGTGATGAAGATATCTTCGCTTTGTTTGGCCGTCCCTTCGATCTCAGTTTCTTCGATCCACAGTATGAAGCGACCCAGCAACAAATTACGCAACTGCTCGGTGTTGACAAAATGATCGCTGGTGAAGCCCACAAGTATTAAGAATTGCTTGCAAGATCGTTAACGATTCATTGCTACGGTCAAAAAAACCCTCTACTCCTATTGATCTTCCTCCCTGGCCTGGGTTAAGATAATAGCGCATAACGTTGCAAACGAGAGCGCAATGAGCTCGGGAGGAGGAACTGATGAACCTGCAATTGGCTGACAAAACTAAAACTTGGCTGGTGTTGATCGCCATTGGCTTAAGTAGCGTGTGGTTAGGCGGACGGGCCTTAACCGCTATCGCTGAACCGGATGCTATGACGGTGACTGTACTGACCCCCAGTGGCGCAGCGAGCGACGTGATTGGCGAAGGCGACGATTACTTCACACAAGTGCTGCACGAACCACGCACCATGGATCGCCACACGGACCTCATCTGGCAGTCATTTGGCATCGACAATATTTCTTTTGCCAATGGCATCTGGAGCGGAACCACTACTGAGACAGGTGGTCATTCAGAGATTTATCCCTTGTATCCGGGGTACAGCATTGGCGGAAATACGGTCGCTGAAATTGGCAAGACGGGCGGGAACTACCCCGTTCAAACCAGCAAATACAAACAGATCAGTTTTCGGATCAAAGCCCCCAACGATGCCGGTGCTGGAAGTAACCCGTGGTGGCAAGTCTCATACTCTAACATTAGTTTCACGTTGGAGGTTGACCATTATAATGGCGTCTATCAAAATCTAACCGGCTGGCAGGTCTATAACGCCAACCTCGCATCCAAATCTACCTGGACGAACAACCCCGCCATCTATGGTATTGGCTTTCGCTTTGGTTTGACGACGGGCAATTATCAATTTGACTGGATCCGATTAGTTGATCCTACCACCTCGCCTGTCTACTCGATCAAGTTTTCTGTGGCCGGCACGCAGGCGGGAGACCTGGTGGATCTTGAGTGCTACACCACATCACAAGTTGACGCCGACAGCTTCTGTGGTTCGATCAAGACGGGCATTCCCGTCGACACACCGGGTACCTATCAATATGACTGGCGCACGGCCTACCTGCCGCCCGGCAGCTACTATGTGCGGGCCGTGGTGCGGCATGGCACGACAACTGCCAGCGGTGTGAGCAGCGGGGCGTTGACGATCGAGCCTGCGCCGCTCTTGCACATCGATGCGCCCAGCATGACCAGCGGCCCAGATTATGCCACGGTGGAGTTGGGCGTTCCCTGGGACATGAGCGACAGCAACTCGATTTTTACCAGCAACGATTTATATCGCTTCCCCCATGACGTTGAGTCGCCGTGTCCGTGTTTTGCCAACGGTGAGATGTATGGCACGGTGGGACGATTCGATAGCAATGACGTGTCTAGCATGGGCGATCCATTTGTTTACTTGCACGTTAATCGCAATAAGCCGATTGATACTTCTAAATATAAATACCTGACCTACCGTTATAAAATCGATCGCTCTCCCTGGTGGGCGAACAGCGGTGATCGGCTATCCCTGGATACAGCCCGGCAAGTTTATCCGGCCGGCTGGTTGACACGCGTGATCTTTTTTAGTGAGTGGCCGCACAGTTTGAGCCAAGCAGATAGCACAAAAGCGATAATTGTATTTGATGACTGGAACACCTATCAAATGGATCTGTCTAAAGGGGTTGAGCGGGGATACTGGGACTCGGAACCCCAGACAGGCGGTTTTTGGACCGGCTTCAAATATGCGTTTCGGTTTGATTTCTTGGAAGGCGTCGATCCGTGGCCCATTCATCTTGACGATGTCAAGCTGACGGGCGACGATGTAGCGAATGCCTCTTTCGCGGTGCATTGGTCACAGGTTACGGACGCTGCACCCAAGACCATCAATTTTTACGCCAGCCAGGATCAAACTGCCTGCTTGCGCAGCGGCACGCCGATTTATCAATGGCAGGGAGGCGGGGGTAATCTGCCGCCGACTGGACAGTATAAGGTCTTCTTGCCGTTGGTGACCGGCGGCACCTCTACTGGAGGACCTGACAACTTTGTATGGAACACGTCAACCGTTGCGCCGGGCACCTACTATGTGTGCGCGCAGGCCACTGATGGCTTCAACACGACTACAGCCGTAAGTGAGACGCCTGTGATCGTTTCGCATTGACACGGCCCAACCGCGCCTTCCTTGCTCATCTCATCGCACCCTGTATAATTCGTGAAAACAGGGTGCGATGCTTTTTGCTGTACAAAGACCTGAAGAGAGAGGAACAATCATGCCTGAGTCTCAAATCAAAGGACCGTTCACGCGTCTGAAAGAAAAGACGATTGGCCGCTTGCCTAAACGTCACGAGACAGCTGTCTTGGATAGCTATCTCAAGACGGCGCCCAACCCACAGACGACGCTGGATATTTTTCAAGGTGAATGGACTTCGCGGCTCCCAGAGCCGTTGGCGCAGTGCCAGGCGGGAACGATAGAACTGTTTGACGATGGGCGTATCAAGTGGCTGGCAAGTGAAATCGGCGGGGTCACAGGAAAATCGGTCTTGGAACTGGGTCCTTTGGAAGGAGGGCATACGTATATGTTGGCCCAGCTGGGAACCGCTGAGATTACGGCGGTAGAGGCCAATACGCGTGCCTTTCTAAAATGCTTGATCGTCAAGGAACTACTTAACCTTCAGCGTACGCGCTTTTTGTGTGGTGATTGCATCGAATACTTGCGGCAGGCAGGCCCGAACTTTGAAGTGGGTGTCGCCAGCGGGGTTCTGTATCACATGCAGAATCCGGTCGAGCTCATTGCGTTGCTGGCGCAACGCTGTACCCGGCATTTGTTCTTATGGACGCACTATTACGATCAGGCGATTATTTCTGCCAGCAAAATCAACGCGCCCCGGTTTAATTTCTCTCAGCCAGCTGAGTATGCCGGTTTCAAGCACACCCTTTATCGACAAGAATATCAGAAGGCCCTTGAATGGAACGGCTTTTGTGGCGGCAGTGCTCCCCTCAGCAATTGGTTGAGTCGTGACGATCTGGTGCGCTGTCTCCAGTATTTTGGCTTTACGGATCTGCGTTTTAACTTCGATGAGCCGACTCATCCCAACGGGCCGGCCTTAGCCGTCATTGCTAGCCGACGGTGAAGCGAATTTTCACCTTATTTCGTTGACGCTTCATAGGCGGCATGTTATGATACTGCCGCACGCAATCGCGTTGGCCGTGTCGCTGCGATTCCCATGTCTCCACATCTGTCAGTGATCATCCCCAATTGGAATGGCCGTCAGCTCTTAACTGAATGCCTGGCGGCTTTGCGGGCGCAGACGTTCCGCGATTTTGAGATCATCGTCGTCGACAACGGGTCACACGATGGTTCCCTCGAGTGGTTGCTGGATCATGCGCCGGAGGTGATCGTCATTCGCAATGAGGTCAATCTTGGTTTTGCGGCTGCCAACAATCAAGGCTTCCAAGCAGCGCGTGCGCCCCTCATTGTCGCGCTCAACAATGATGCGCTGCCCGAACCAGACTGGTTACAAGTCCTGGTCGAAACAGCCGAGCGCGAAACGTGGGCGGGCATGTTGGCGTGTCGAATCTTGCGGCGCGATCCGGCGGGTGTGATCGATTCGTTGGGGATAGAAGTCGATCGAGCGGGGGTGGCCTGGAACCGGGCCTGGGGGCGGCCTTACACCGATCGGTTGGTGAACACCCCCTGTGAAGTCTTTGGCCCGTCCGGGGCCGCCGCCTTATATCGCCGCGCCCTGCTCGATCAGATCGGCCTGTTTGACGAAGACTTGTTCGCTTACTACGAAGATGTCGATTTAGCCTGGCGTGCGCAATGGGCCGGCTGGCGCTGCCTATATGTACCGGGTGCGGTCGTGCATCACGTCCATTCGGCCACCAGCAAGTTAGGTTCGCCTTTTAAGGCGCGCCTGTTGGGGCGCAATAAATGGTGGGTCATTGCTAAGAATTATCCGTTTGCGAGCTTGTGGTACTATTTGCCCGCGATGCTGCTGCTTGACCTGGGAGCAGCCCTAGTGACTTCGATCCGCGGACGCCATGTCGCCGCGCTACAGGGGCGTTGGGCGGCACTGCGGGGATGGGGTAAGATATGGCGCAAACGATCGCAGTTCCAATACCCGGCCAGGCCGGCAATCGCGTGGCGGCAGAGATTGGTGGCTGTGCAACTGGTGCGTTGGCGGGCCGCGTGAATGAATTTCCCATGAAACTGATCGTCCAGATTCCATGCTTTAACGAAGAGCATCACTTGCCACAGACCTGGCATGATTTGCCGAAAACGCTGCCAGGGATCGACGAGCTTGAAGTGTTGGTGATCGACGACGGCAGTCAAGACCGCACCGTGGAAGCGGCTAACGCGTTGGGCATTCAGCACGTCTTACCGATGCGGGCCCATGTTGGTTTGGCGCGCACCTTTCAAGCTGGATTAGACGAAGCTTTGCGCCTGGGGGCCGACATCATCGTCAATACCGATGCGGATAATCAGTATCGCGGCGAAGACATTCTGCGTTTGATTCAGCCGGTGCTGACGGGCCGCGCGGATATTGTGGTCGGCGATCGGGGCGTGGCACATGTTGCGCACTTTTCGCCGGTGAAGCGCGCGCTGCAACGCATCGGCAGCCGGGTGGTGCAGTTAGCCGCAGGGATACCCATCCCCGATGCGGCGAGCGGCTTTCGCGCTTACAGCCGCGAAGCAGCCCTGCGCTTAAATGTGTTGAGTGATTTTTCCTACACGCTGGAAACACTGATTCAAGCCGGGATGTTCAAAATCCCGATCGAATTTGTGCCCATCACGATCAATCCGCAAACGCGCAAATCACGGCTGGCCAAGAGCATCCCGCATTATCTGCTGAATTCCGGCATTACCATTATTCGGGCCTACACGATGTATCGCCCCCTGCGAACTTTCGTGAGCATCGGCTTGTTCTTTCTGATTCTGGGTGTGCTGCTGGGGCTGCGGTTCCTCTACTTCTTTATCTTTGGTGCGGCACTAGGGCATGTGCAGTCGTTGATTCTAGCGGCGATCTTGATGATCGTGGGTGTGCAGACTTGCCTTATTGGTCTGGTCGCCGATCTGATCGGGTTCAATCGCCGCTTGCATGAGCGTGAACTCTATCGCCTGAAGCGGATCGAATTGAGCGAGCCCGCTGCCCAGATCGAGCAACTGCAGACCGATCGTCTCCCCTGAGTTCTTTGTTTGTCGCGAGGTTAAATTTGTCTCCTGAAGTAAGAAGTCTAATTGTCATGAGTTTCATGCTGACCGTGCCGGGCTGGGCGCTGTTGTCGCTGGTGCCGGTCTGGCAGAACTGGCCGCGTTTGCAGCGCTGGTGTGTTGCGATCGGGTTGAGTGTGGCGGCGTATCCGGTGTTGTTTTATGGGCTGCGGTTCGTTCTCCCAAGTTTTGCGTTGGGGCCGTTTAAGCTGGCCGTCATACTTGTCCTCTGTGCCATTGTGATGGTGTGGCGACTGCGGGGACAGTGGCGCGATCAATTCGCTTTTGATCGATTGGAATGGATCGCCGTGGGAGTTTTTGCCGCCACGCTGTTTACGCGCTTCTGGATCATTCGGGACCAGCCGTATCCCGCCTGGTCGGATTCGCTGCATCATTCGATATTGACGCAGCTAACCGCGGAGCAGGGCCGCTTGCCGTTTGACATGCAGCCTTACTTTCCTATTCCGTTAGGGATGTATCATCTTGGCTTGTACTCCTTAACGGCCAGTACGGAATGGCTGGCACAGATTCCGGCTTATTCCGCTTTGTTGTGGACTTCGCAGGTGTTGAGCGGCTTATGCGGGCTGGGCGTGTTTCTGGTGCTCGATCGAACGGTGGGGCGCGTCGGTGCGATCGTGGGCGCGGTGATCGTCGGCTTGTTGTCGTTTCAGCCGGCCTTCTACGTAAATTGGGGCCGCTTCACGCAAGTGGCGTCTCAGACCATCTTGCTTATCGCCTTGATTGTTACGTGGCAAGCGATTGTGGGCTGGAAGCAATTTCGCACGCAGCGCGCAGTGACGATGTGGAACACGGTGTTGGCAAGCATCTTAATGGCCGGGGTCTTTTTGCTGCACTATCGGGTGGCGGCGTTTTATCTGCCTCTGGTCGGCCTGATCGTTGTCTGGGAGTTTTATCGCGCTGGACGCACACACCAACGCCGGGCCATTGTGATGGGCGTTGGCGTGGTCGGCCTGTTGTCGTTGTTGTTGGTGACACCCGCGTTGTGGGATGCGCTGCGCATTTACGTGGAGCGGCGCAGCACACCGCCAGTGGCGGTCACGCTTACACCAGATGAAGTCGCTCAAGCGCGCGCGGCCTATTACGTTTTTCCTGTGGACTCGATCCCCTCCCTGGCCGCACCGATCTGGTTGATGGGCTTAACCCTAGTGAGTGCCTTGTTCGCGTTGATCCGGCGTAATCGCCTGGTGCTATTGGTGGTGGTGTGGTTCGCCAGCTTGATGGCGATCGGGTTGGCCTATCTTACCGGTCAGCAGTTGTTGGAAGTGACCAACTTCGGCGCGGTGTTGGTGATGTGGTATCTGCCCATCGCGCTGATTATTGGCGCAGCTGTGGAAGAATTGGCGCACTGGCTGACGGCTCGAAGATATGCCTGGGCCAGGAGCGCGATCGTCGCCGTAACGCTCCTGGCCGGTTTTGTCGGCAGTCACTCCGAAGTAATGAAACTGGAACCTTATCGCTTTTTTGTGACGGCGGCTGATGTGGCAGCCATGGATTGGATCCGCGCCAACACGCCGCCTGATGCGCGCTTTGCCATTAACACTTATTTCTGGTTGCCACGCGCGCCGCACGGCACCGATGGAGGATACTGGATTCCCTATTTTACCGGGCGACAGACGACAGCCAGCGCGATGTTGTTCAGCGAAGGAACGCCTGAGTATCGCGAGGAGGTCTATCAGTGGTCTAAAGCCGCCGAACGACTGACGGAAGACGCGGCCGCCTTGGATGATCTGCGCGCGCTCGGCGTCGACTATGTGTATATTGGTCCGCAGGGGAATTTCAGCGGGCCAGCGCTTAGGCCTACCCGTTTGAGTAAAGAGCCAGGGGTGGAGCGGGTCTATCAACAAGATGGCGTGACGATTCTGCGTATCAACGCGGCGCCATGAGTGACCGTTCGCAGAAAGGGCGATGAACGGCACGATGAAACCATTACTATCGGGTTACGCAGTGGAGCAGCGCTGGCGCATGGTGTTACCTTACGCGCGAGGGCGCGTACTCGATATTGGCTGCGGCTTTACACGTTTACCTGATCGGCTTTCGCCCGATCAACGCTACGTGGGCGTCGACGTCGTGCCCGCAGCGATTCGGATTTCACGCGAGCGTTATCCGCAGCACGCGTTTTATCAGTGCGATCTAGGCCGGGCACCCATGCCGTTGGACGACCAGCCGTTTAACACCGTGTTGGTGATGGCCGTGTTGGAACATTTGAATTTTCCGCGCGAGACGCTGCGCGACGTGCGCCCCCATCTGGCTCCGGACGGTTATCTCTTGCTGACCACCCCCTCGCCGCTGGGCGATTGGGTGCACCGCGTCGGCAGCCGCGTGAAGCTGTTCTACCCGGAACACGTCGTGCAGCATGTCCAGATCTACGATCGACGCGCCCTGTGTGAGCTCCTGGCGGAGTGCGGCTTTGAGATTGTCGCCTTTAGGCACTTTGAACTGGGCATCAACCAGCTGGTCGTCTGCCGCGGGCGTTGATGTCACTCTTCCTCGATCAAGGGAGCCCCACAACTTTCGAGGTATTGCCTGAGCGAAGCATGATGC
Source organism: Anaerolineae bacterium (assembly GCA_003154115.1). Taxonomy (GTDB): domain Bacteria; phylum Chloroflexota; class Anaerolineae; order Fen-1058; family Fen-1058; genus Fen-1058. The sequence goes on along the minus strand of PMCF01000171.1, from coordinate 19,343 downwards.
GAATTGCCGTTGTTGGTCCAACCTATCCTTTTCGCGGTGGAATTGCTCATTACACCACGCTGCTCACTGCTCAGCTCGGCAGTCACTGCGACACACGGCTCTACAGTTTTCGACAGCAGTATCCCAACTGGCTCTTTCCGGGGCGCAGCCAGATCGATCCTTCGGCTCAACCGCTTGCTCCGATCGAGGCCCGGCGTTGGCTGATTCCCTGGTGGCCCTTCAGTTGGCAGCGCGTGGTAAACGACTGGAAGATGTGGCAACCCGATCGGGTGGTGGTGCAATGGTGGATACCATTCATGGCGCCGATGACGGCGTGGTTATTGTCGCGTGCGCGGCGCACCCACATCCGATCGAGCGTGATCTGCCACAATGTCCTGCCGCACGAGCGTAGTCGCATCGATCGGTTTCTGGCGCGGCTGGCCTTGCGTCACGCTGATCAATTGATCGTGCACAGCACGGCGCAACAGGCGGTGGCACAGGAATTGCTGCCCGGCTGTATAACGCGCGTGGTTTCATTGCCTTCTTACGCGGCGTTTCAGACTAACGCCTGGACACGCGAAAGCGCCCGGGGACACTTAGGCCTAACGGGGAATGTCATTCTGTTTTTCGGCCTAGTGCGGCCTTATAAGGGCTTGCTCGATTTGATTGATGCTCTGCCGGCTTTCCTGGCGGAGGTTGAGGCCACGCTGTTAGTAGTGGGCGAGATTTGGGGTGATGCGACAGTCTATCGTTTACGTGTAGCAGAACTGGATTTGCAGACTAAAGTGCAGTTTGTCGATCGCTATGTGTCCAATGACGAAGCGGCCTGTTATTTCGCGGCGGCCGATCTAGCCGTACTGCCTTATCGTGAAGCGACCGGCAGCGCTGTGTTAAAATTGGCGCTCGGATTGGGCGTCCCGGTCGTAGCCACGCGCACCGGCGGGATGGATGAAACCGTGGTCGAGGGAGTGACCGGTTTCTTGATTGAACCGGGCGACGTGACTGGTCTAAGTCGCGCCATGACGCGCTTCTTTCAAGAAGAGTGTGCCGCGGATTTTCGGAACGCGATCGTGCGGCAAGCCGATCGCTATGGCTGGCAATACCTGATCGAGGCGCTCTTGTTAAGCGATGGAATGAATGATGTCGCACGTTGAGTTATCGAGCTACGTATGAGTGTGATTCTGTATGCCTGTCCCGCTTGTCGGGCCGCAATGCCAGTCCTGAATGAACCAGACGCGTGCCCGGTGTGCGGACGGGCCTTTGCCGTCACGCTAGGCATTCCCAGTCTGGGGGGAAGCGAGATCGAACCCGAGCCGCAGGAGCGTGAGCTGATCGCGCGTCTGGTTGCGATGTATCCGACGGCGACCATTGAGGAAATGTCGGCGGCACGATTGGCGATCGGCGCGACGAATGAAGATCGTCGAACCGTTTACAATCAGTATCATCGCACGTTGCGCGAGCGCGGCCCGGCGTTTTATCGCATGTTTCAAGAGCGTGTGCGGCAACAAGGCTGGTCAACGGCAGAGCGTTGCGTCGCATTGGATATTGGGTGTGGCATCGGCGGCGGTTTGCTGGCGTTGGCGCAAGACTATGAACGCGTGGTGGGCTTGGATATCAGTCTGTCTTCACTGTTGATTGCGCGCAAAGTCGTGGAACAGGCGGGCTTGACTAACGTTCAATTGGTGCATGCCTCGGCGCATCAGCTGCCCTTTGCCGCGGAGATGTTTGATTTTGCGATGGCCATCAACGTGCTGGAGCATGTATTTACGCCCGCGCAGATGTTGGGCGAAGTACGGCGGACGCTCAAGCCGCAGGGTGTTTTCACGGGAGATTCACGCAATCGTTTTGATCTTTTTTTCAAAGAGCCGCATGTCGGCTTGCGTTGGGTGGGGATGCTGCCGCGTCGTTGGATGGAGACCTATGTGCGCTGGCGCATCGGCGTGGATTACGCCGCAACGCATACGTATCTATTATCTTATGGCGATCTGTCACGTGCGCTGCGCGCGACGTTTGGAACTCGCTATTGCATTACGTTGCCGGAAGCCGCAGCATACGGCGCGACCGGTGCTGCAGGCGCTGTGGCCGAGAAGGTCAATCGGATGAAGCCGCTGCGCGTCTTGACGGCTCGCATCGCGCCCAGCCACATCGCTGTCGCCCAGCGCAGCTAAGTTGATCATGAAGGTAGGAGAAGTCGTTTGACTGAGTTAGCCCCACGCGTTTTGATTATCGGTTTGGATAGTGCCACATTCGATCTGATTGAGCCCTGGGCGGCGCAAGGTTATCTGCCCCAGCTGGCACGCTTGATGGCAGAAGGAGCGCATGGCCCGCTGGCTTCCACTTTGCAACCCACTACAGCGCCAGCCTGGACAACCTTCATGACCGGCGTGAATCAAGGTCAGCATGGCCTGTATGATTTTGTGCGCCGCCGCGCCGGTAGTTACAACGTCGAAGTGACCAACTCCACCCATGTTAAGGCGCCGACGTTTTTTGAGATTGCCAGCCAGTATGGGCAGCGCGTGATCAGCGTAAACATGCCGTACACTTTTCCGCCACGCGCCGTGAATGGTGTCATGGTCGGCGGACCGTTCGCGCCGGCCTTCACGCGCGAGGTGGTCTATCCCCCCGAGCTATTTGAAACGATCAAGGCGCTTGCGCCCGACTATTTTATCTTGACCGAATACAATCCACGCGCGACCGATCCGCGCGCGGCATATGCCCAGGCTTTGCTGCACGAAGTGGAACTGCGCGAAAACGTGGCCGCGCATTTGATGCAGACACAACTCTGGGATGTCTGCGCGGTAGTGACCATGGCGACGGATGAAGTGCAGCATACGTTCTGGCAATGCCTGACGGTGGCGGATGATGATCCGCTGGCGCCTTATCGCGATGTGATCCGTGAGGTCTATCAACGCATCGATCGGATGATCGGCCACCTGATCGAGCTTGCCGCCAACGACGGTACGGGCCGCCCAACCACGGTCATGATCTTGTCCGATCACGGTGCGGGCGACCTGCGCTGGATGATCAATTTGAATCAATGGTTGGCCGAGGCCGGCTATCTGAAATTCCAGACGGAAAAAACTGGCGCCTTGAAGAACGCGCGTGCCAGGAGTATGCAGCGGTTGATGCACGCTTACAAGCGCATGCTGCCGTCCTCGTGGCGCGAAGCGATTCGCGTCCGTTTAGGTGCGCAGCGCTTTCATCGCTTGAAGGGCGAGTTTGAATCGGCGCTGGTGACGGCCGTGGTGGATTGGACCCAAACGCGGGCTTATTCACTAGGCGCGGGCGGCAATATCTTTGTGAACCTGGCGGGACGCGAACCGCAGGGCGTGATACAGCCGGGCGCAGAATATGAACAGGTGCGAACGGAACTGATCGCACAGTTGCAACAACTGAGTGATCCGGAAACGGGCGCGCCGATCGTCGCGTGTGTTCATCGCCGCGAAGAGATTTATCACGGCGAGGAATTGGAGTACGCGCCCGACTTGATTGTACGCTGGCGCGATCATGCCTGCTGGGGACGCGGCCTGTACGGGAATCAGACACCGGTCTTTGAGGCGCAGCGCCAATTCGATTTCAGCGATCAACCGTTGAGTGGCACACATCGCCCCGAGGGAATTTTGATCCTGTGGGGCGCCGCGATCCGATCGGGGGAGCGGATTACGGGTGCACGCCTGCTCGATCTGGCTCCTACCATTCTCAAGCTATTGAATTTGCCCGTGCCCGAGATCATGGATGGCCGCGCGTTGGCTGTCGTGGCAAACAGCCCCGAGCAGGCTACGTTTGAAACTCCGCTTAAACTGAAGCAAGCCGCCACGGAGCATGACTATACGCCGGAAGAAGAAGCGCTTATTACGCAGCACTTAAAGGACTTGGGTTACTTGTAAAGGTAGAGCAGTGCGATTGGTGTGTGATGGCTAAGATCGAACGAATGCATTGGGCGGTATCGCCGCTGGTCTATGTGATTACATTGACCTGGAATCAATGCCGGGATACGCTGGATTGCCTGGCCTCATTGCACGAGCTCACTTATCCGAACTTCCGGATATTAGTGGTTGACAATGGCTCAACCGATGGGACGGTGGACGCGATCACGATTCAATATCCGGCGGTGGAACTGTTGGTCAATGCGCAAAACCTGGGCTTCCAAGGCGGATTTAATGCGGGTATCCGCTATGCCTATCAGCACGGTGCCGAGTTCGTGTTGGTGATGAACAACGATACCATCGTGCAGCCCGATATGCTCAACGAACTGATGGCGTATGCGGGACTGCCAAATGTGGGAATGCTGTCTCCTAAGATTTACTATTTCGCCGAGCCGAACCGGATCTGGTCGGTGGGCGGCGACTGTCATCCGATTACGCTTGAGATAACGCACAAGGGCGACAACCAGATCGATATAGGACAGTGGGAAGATGTTATCGAGCGCGACTTCCTGGTGGGCTGTGCCATGCTGATTACGCGCCGGATGTTGGAAGAAGTAGGGATGTTCGACACTGGCTTCCATCCCATTTACTATGAAGATACGGATGTGTGTGTACGGGCCCGGCGCGCCGGGCTGCGGCTGTTATTGGTGCCAAGCGCGAAGATGTGGCACAAGGTTTCGGCCAGCGGCGGCGGTTCTGGTTCGCCGCGTGAACGGTATCTTATGGCGCGGCATAGCGTGCGATATTTTCGCAAATACGTGCGGGGCTGGAAGTGGCTGATTGTGATCCCGTATCGACTAGGTAGTGCCGTGAAGACGACGTTCCGCCTGATCAAACGGGGACGCGCATCTTCGGTCGGTGCTTATTGGCGTGGTCTGCGTGATGGGTGGCGGATGTCCATCGTAACAACAGGTGAGCGGTTGTGAATATCCTGATGATCTGTTTTGGGGTCACAGGCAAGGGCACCTATTGGCGAGCTTTGAAATTGGCGCGCGGATTGGCGCGTCACGGCCACACGCTGACGGTGATGTCTACTGCGCCAAAGGAACGGCGGCACTTCGTTACTTCGGCTGATAAGCAAATTGGCGTGACGTTGGTGGAGTCATCCGATTGGATGCGCGGAGCTTTACGCTCTGGTTGGGATCCTTTCAACACATGGATGCGCTTGCGCTGGCGACGCGAGCAGAAGTTCGATCTGGTACATGCTTTTGAGTCGCGGCCTACTGTGATTTATCCTGCGCTCGCCTGGCAGCGGCGCGGGGCAAAGCTGATCCTCGACTGGTGTGATTGGTTTGGCAAAGGGGGATCGGTAGAAGAACGCCCCAATCCCCTCACTCGAACTGTGCTGCGACCAGTTGAAACATACTTTGAGGATCATTTTCGATCCAGGGCTGACGGCACCACGGTGATCAACTCGACCCTGCGCGAGCGGGCCACTCGATTAGGAATTCCCGCTTCTCAAATCTTTGATCTACCCAATGGCAGTGATGTGGATGTGCTGCATCCCTTATCGCAACAAGAGTCGCGTCAGCAACTCGGCTGGTCGCCCGATGATCGGGTGATTGGTTATCTGGGTGCGATCTTTCAACGTGATGCCCAATTGTTGACGCAAGCCTTTGATCGAGTGCGGCAGCAAGAGCCACGCGCACGGTTGTTGGTCGCCGGGTACTGCAATATTGCGCTGGAGAATCTCGTGCGTGTTCCTGAAGCCGTCATCCGCACGGGGCCGCTCAGTTACGAACAGATCAATGTTTATCTGGCGGCTTGCGATGTCTGCTGGTTGCCATTGTGCGACAGCGGCGCAAATCGCGGCCGGTTCCCCATGAAACTTAGCGATTACATGGCCGTGGGTAAACCGGTCGTAGCGACTGCTGTAGGCGATGTGGTCAAATGGGTGCAGCAGGGCGAGTTTGGTGTATTGTGCCAGGATACTCCCGACGATCTGGCGGAAAAGACGTTCGCACTCTGGCGTGATTCTCGCGACCTTACTGCCATGGGGCAACGTGGTCGTGACTTTGCCGAGCGTGAATTTCGGTGGGAGCAGATCGCCAATCGGTTGGAGAGATTTTACGAGGATGTGTTGAATCAAGCATGTCAGTGACAACAGCCCCTCAACTGAAAGAAGTCGCGTGTGACCTGTGTCATTCGCGCGAGAACACCGACTTGTATGTTTTGACGGATACCCTGCATCACCTGCCAGGCAAGTTTACCCTGCGGCGTTGCCTGCAGTGCGGGCTGATATATCTGAGCCCGCGTCCCACAGCTGCTTCGTTGAGCGATTATTATCCGCCAGATTATATGCCCTATCGTCCTCCTATCGAAGATGAACGCTTGGGCATCATGCGTTACATGCGACGACGTAAGTTAATCAAGCGACGGCAGTTGATCGAGAAATACGGTGGGCATAACAGCGGGCGTGTGTTGGATGTGGGATGTGCGACTGGCCTTTTCCTGCACGAAATGCAGCTGGCCGGCTGGTCGGCTGCGGGGGTTGAGCCGGTCCAATCGGCTGCGAATTTTGCCCGACAACGGTTCGGGTTGGAAGTGTTCCAGGGTTTGTTGGGCGAAGATCCGTTTGCAGCACAAGCGTTTGACGTGATCACGTTTTGGGATGTGTTAGAGCATACTTTTTCGCCGACTAACGAACTGAAGCGGGCAGCACATTTGCTTAAACCGGGTGGCTTGGTTGCAATCAATGTTCCCAACTGGGACAGCTTCGATCGCCGTCCGTATGGTCCTTACTGGCAAGGCTTCGATACCCCGCGCCATTTGTATATCTTTTCACGCGAGACGTTGACGACGATGCTGTTGCAAGCTGGATTTCGTGTATTGGCGTGGGAATGTTTTATGCCTGGCTTTTTCACGTGGATCTTGAGTGTACAGCGCAAGCTGGCCGCTGAACATCCGCGTTGGGTAAAGCCCATTATGCGCGTGTTGACGTTCCCGGGCGTGCGATTGCTATTTGAGCCGTGGTTTTCATTTGTGAATTGGCGCAAAACCGGGCCGGTCATTTCGGTCTTTGCGCAATACATCGGCCAGCCGTCACGATGAGAGATAGAGTTGGGGCACGATGAAAACCTTTGTTGAACTAGTACGCCACTCGGCGCTGGCCATGGTCTTTCATGTGGCGCCGCGGTTCGCCAATGTGCTGATTTTTATCTTCATTGGCCGATTAGCTGGCCCCGATCAGGCCGGTGTTTTTTCGCTGGCAACCACATATCTGCTGATCATCACTACGATCATGCGTGGTCTGGATGACTTGTTAATCCGCCAGATAGGGCGTGAACCTGAGAAAATCGCTGATTATTTCGGTAATTTCTTGGTGTTACGCCTCGCTTTATCAGCAGGGCTGTATGTCGTCCTGCTAGTATTTTTGCAGTACGGCCCCAATTATGCTCCACCTACCGCAGCAGCCATTGTAATCCTGACACTGAGTGTGATCCCTGATAGCCTAGGCTTTGTTGCGCAGTCAATCTTGTTGGGGCGACGGCGCTTTGGCTCGCCCGCTGTGATTTTAGGCTTAGTTAATCTGTTTAAGATTATCGTCGGCGCAATTGTATTGTTGCGTGGCGGTAGTCTCATGGCTATTGCCTGGTTATGGGTGATTGGTAGTAGCTTAGGAATGGTGGCGCTTTTGATTCCTGCATTTCGACAAGTGGGAGGAGTACGGCGCGCTCATTGGCTAAATTTTGCCCCACTGCAGACGCACCGATGGGCGGCAATGACCTTTTGCGCAATCACGACCTTAACGGCTTTGGATAGCCAGGTTGATACGATCCTGCTGAGCGTTTTTCGGGGTGAAGTGGAAGTCGGATGGTACAGTGCAGCGACAACGGTCACATTCAGCCTCCTCGTATTAGCGCAAGCTTATCGGTTTGCGGTTTATCCATTGATGGTTCAACATGCTCAGCATGAACCTCAAAGGCTAGAGACACTTTTTCGAAAATCCATTTATTACATGACCGTTATCGCTATGCCGATGGTCATGGGACTTATCATCCTCGCTCCTCAAATTGTCACCTTAGTTTTTGGAATCAAATTTATTCCCGCTATCCCCGTGCTGCAGATTTTGTCAATTTCACTATTGTTCTTTTTTGCAGGCGAACCTTGCAATCGTTTGATGTTGGTAAAAGATCGCCAGAAATCTCTTGTAAGAATGTTGTTGATTAGTACTGTTGTTAATGTAATTCTTAATGTCCTATTAATTCCACAGATCGGCGCGATTGGTGCTGCAATTTCTCGTTCTTGCTCGGCTTTAATCTTTTTCTCGTTGAATTATGGTTATATCCACCTTACGATTTTTCCTTCCCTTCGGATGAAAAGCGCTTTTCGCCCGTTTTTGTCTACAATGTTAATGGCAGTCGCCATTTTTTTTCTCGGCATTAGCCATTTGATAATTAACATATTTATTGGCGTGGTTGTGTACTTTGCCGCGTTATGGATAATGAAAGGATTCCTGCCGGAAGACGCTGCTGTACTTAAGGGCATAATTTCAAAAAGAATCTCTAAAGTGTAGTGTTCGCTAACATCTTGAACNNTCAACATGTTAGCGAACAGTACAAAAGAATCTCTAAAGTGGAAATAATGTAAATACATAAGATAACAAAACACGCTAACCTGCAACAATAACCTATAAGGATTATTGCTCTATGTGGCGTTTGTTGTTACTATATAAACTGAAGTATTGAAAAGAGCCTTCGGAAAAGGAGGTGCGAACATACTATATCAATCTTAACCATAATTTCCCGAACAAGATCAGTTTTCAGTTGTACACACTCAGTTTTAAGGAGATCTCCAACATGAAGAAGAGAATGGTTTCGATTTTAGCTGTTGTTGTTGTGCTGGCCCTCGTTGCAGGTGTGGTCGCGGCGCAAACAGGAATTCCGGGTTCTGGCTGGTGGACAGGTGAGCAGGTCCAGAATGTTGGTACCAGCACAGCGAATATCGTTGTTACCGCTTATGACAAGAATGGCTCTTTGACGTACACCACGTCTCAGACAGCCACAGTCGGCTCGACCGTTGGCTTGACGCCCAACAACTTCGCTGGAATGCCGAGTGGGTTTATCGGATCAGCCGTGGTCAGCTCTGACCAGCCCATTAAGGCTGTTGTGAACGTTTCGAATGTGTTCAACGGTACGTTCGGCGTTCAGGGTGGTAAGGCGCAGGCTCTGTATCAGGGAACTGAGTCGCCTGACACGAAGCTTTACTTCCCTATGGCCAAGAACAACCGCTTCGGTAACTCAACGGCGTTCTATGTTCAGAATGCCGGTACCGCGGCTGCCTCAGTGACCGCCGTGTTCAAGATGGACACTGGCTCTCCAACCAACGTCTATACCTATACAATCGCGTCTCTTGACCCCAATAAGATGGCCGTGATCAATCCGGTTGATGCCAGCGTGCCATCCGCGGGTGGTACTGGCGGACGCGATAACATCGGTAGCCTCACTGTGTCATCTGCTCAGCCACTGGCGGGCACCGTGCTTGAATACAAGCAGGGTCAGACTATTGCGACCATCCTGGGTGGAACTCGTGGTTTCACGGCTGCGAATTTTGATACCAAGACCTATGCGCCGACTATCAAGAACGATCGCTTTGGCCGGTTCACTGGTATCCAGGTTCAAAACGCCAGCGCCAATCCAGTGAATGTGACGGTTGTGTATATCGGCTCCGCTGGTGTGTGCGCAGGTGGTACCTATACCGATACGACCACGGGCCTCCAGCCTGGCAGCTCGAAGACCTTCAATCAGCTGGTTGGCCAGTCTGCCCTGCCGGCGAACTGTACCGCTGCCGCGACTGTTAGCGCGACCGGCACCGTGATCGCCACGATCAATGAGACGAACATGAGCAACAACGCCAATGCCGCCCTCATCACCCTGTCGGCTCAGGGCAGCAGCCAAGCGACCACCAAGATCAGCGTGCCGCAGTTCAAGGATCAGCGCTTTGGTGCGACAACGGGTCTCATGATCGAGAACGTTGGTACGGCAACGGCTAGCATTGTCGCGACCTTCTCATGCCGTGGTGGTGCAACGTTTACAGCCATCTCGGTTCCGCGCACTGCTCCAGTGGGTGGCGCGATCCAGTTCTTTAAACCGTCCAACAATCCTGCTTGGTTCTCTACCCCGTTCCCATCCAAGAACGTGGTATGCGGTGTCACGATCACCGCCGATCAGCCCATTGTTGCGACTGCGAATGAACAACCAGATACGGTTGGTGCGTTCGATGACAACAACTACGAGGGCTTCAACCTAGTTCCGTAAGCTATAAGTTGTTAGCCGATAATTTGGATTAGCAGCGACACACCCCGAAGTCAATCTTCGGGGTGTGTCCTTTTGAGCTAGCAAGTCTTCCGCGATAGGTTTATATCCTAGCAAACACCGCCATAAAAGGCTATTACTCTGAATTTAAGCGGCGTCAGCGATCAGTCACGATTGAGAGTAAATATTACAAGGGTATGTTTGCGACCTCGCTTTTAGTGTGGTATAGTTTAGCGGCGTCAGAATTCTCAAAATATCATTTCAAACTATGAATGTGAAGAAAAATCTCAAATACTTGTTAGTCTTGGTCGTGTTGTTAGTTGCTTGCGGATCACCTTCGCCAACTCCTCGGCCGCAGCAAAGTCCAATTCAAACCAGTCCGATCGTTTCACCTTTACCTGCGCCTGCCACGGCGGTTGTGCCCTTCCAGATCCAAAGGCCGCTAAACGCAGGGGGTACTACTGTGCGGGGAACTGGGCCAGCTGGAGTGCCTATATTTATCGCGGATGTTACTCTTATGGGCGAGCCCCTGGGTACCGGTGTAATTGGCCCGGATGGCAAGTTCGCCATTCAAGTTCCGCCGTTGGAAGCCACTCATCGCATTGGTTTGGCGCTAGGAGTCCTAGATGGCACCGCGTGGAAAGCAGAGGACTTTTATCCCGAGAAGTTCTTTGGTCCTGGTTATATGCAGATTCCACAAGTTGGATTTTTCCACGATACCGAAATAATTCCTGCTAAGTGAGTCAACTGATGATTTCGCGCAAAAAATTGCTGCGGCTTTGGATTATCGTTCTGGTGCTAGTGGCGTTGAGTGCCTGCACTCCGACTATTCCACGGCCGGATCAAGTCTCTAATCTAGCCGTTGGTACTTTGCTGCCTGGGGGACACGAGGAAGCGGTTGATGTCGAATTGCCCGCTGGTATGGGTGGGCTACTATTTGTAAATCAAACACCGTTTCCGGTGCAGGTAATTGTGGACAATACAATTGTAACAATTCCTGCTGCACAAGATTTCAAATTTATTCTGCCACTTGGTGAGCATCAGTTCTATGTTTATGAAGCGGGTTTTGCACCGCGCGTGCATGTGGAAAAACTGGAAGTAGGCAAACTCCGTTACGTGTATTGGACAAGGCGCGACGGTCTGACTCCATAAGTTTGCCGCTGACCGTATCAAACAACATATAATCCTAAGGATGGTGTATGGAAGTGCAGCACTCTAGAAATGGCATTGATTCCCTAACGGTTCGGCTGATGCCGACTGTTCAGCGGGAGGCGGCTTTGCAAGAAGCCCAGCGCCTCCCGCAAATTGTGTTAAGCCCATTGTCGATCAGCGATGTTGAATTGCTCGCCATTGGCGCGGTGGCGCCGTTGACGGGATTCCTCACGCACGACGATTACGAGCGCGTCGTCTCTGAGATGCGTTTAACGAACGGCCAGGTCTGGAGTATCCCCCTCACGCTGCCGGCCGATCGCGAGTTCGCCGATTCGATCAAAGTCGGCCAGCGGATCGCTCTCACCGAACCCGACGGGCACATCCTGGCGATCATGACCGTGCAGGAAAAGTTCGGCTATGACAAACAGCGCGAAGCGCGCGAAGTCTTTGGCACCGAGGAAGACAAACATCCCGGCGTGGCGCGCCTCTACAAACAAGGTGATGTATTGCTCGGTGGGCCGATCGAAGTAATCGATCTGCCGAGCAATCGCCCGTTCATGGAAAATCGCCTCACCCCGGCGGAGACCAAGCAGTACATGGCCGCTAAGGGCTGGAAGACCGTCGTCGGCTTCCAGACGCGCAACCCCGTACACCGCTCGCACGAGTACTTGCAAAAGGTCGCACTGGAAATGGTCGATGGCTTGCTGCTGCATCCCCTCGTGGGCGAGACCCAGGCCGAAGACATTCCCGCCGATGTGCGCATGAAGTCGTACAAGGTGCTGTTGGACAACTACTATCCACGCGATCGTGTGCTGCTCAGTGTTTTCCCGGCGGCGATGCGTTACGCCGGCCCGCGTGAAGCCATCTTCCACGCGCTGTGCCGCAAGAATTACGGCTGCACGCACTTCATCGTCGGACGCGATCACGCCGGTGTCGGCAACTACTATGGCACTTATGATGCGCAGCGCATTTTCGACAACTTCACCTACGCCGAATTGGGGATCACGCCGTTGATGTTCGAGCATACCTTCTTCTGCATGAAGTGCGAGGCCATCGTCTCTTCCAAGACCTGCCCGCACGACAAAGCCGATCATCTGGTCTTCAGCGGCACGGAAGTTCGCCGCCGGTTGCGCGCCGGTGAACCGCTGCCGCACGAATTCACCCGTCCTGAAGTGGGACAGGTTCTCATCGAAGGTCTGCACGGAAAGTAGCCTGCAAACCTGACAGGCAGATGGAGCCTGTCAGGTTTTGTTTGGAGCTGGAACAGATGAGCAAAGTTTTCGTCATCGGACTGGATTGTGCCGAGCCGAGTTTGATGTTCGATCGTTGGCGTGATCAGCTGCCGAACTTTCGCCGCTTGATGGATCACGGGGTATACGGTAATTTGGAATCATGCACACCGGCGATTACGGTTCCCGCCTGGAGCGTGATGACATCCAGTAAAGACCCGGGCACGTTGGGCATTTATGGTTTCCGTAATCGCGCCGACTATTCCTACGACAAGATGAACATCGCCACCGGCAGCTCGGTCAAGGAAGATCGTGTGTGGGATATCCTCAGCCGATCGGGGAAGCAGGTGAACGTGGTCGGCGTGCCGGGCACCTATCCGCCCCGAGCGGTCAACGGCTGCCTCGTCGGTTGTTTCCTCACGCCGAGCATCGCTTCCAACTACACCTATCCACCCGAATTCAAGGAAGAGATCAAGCAGTGGGTGGGCGAATATCAAGTGGATGTGAAAGACTTCCGCACGGAAGACAAGGCGTATCTGCTGAAGCAGATCTACGAGATGACCGCGACGCGCTTCAAGTTGGTGAAGAAGATGCTGGTGGAGAAGCCGTGGGACTTCTTCATGTTTGTCGAGATGGGTGTGGATCGCATTCATCACGGCCTGTGGAGTTACACCGACGAGAAGCACTGGCGCTATCAACCGAACAATCCGTTTATCAATTCGATCCGCGACTACTACATCTATCTCGATCGCGAAATCGGCGAGATGTTGGATCTGCTGCCGCCCGATACGATGGTGATGGTCGTGTCCGACCACGGCGCGCAGTGCATGGATGGCGGCATTGCCGTCAACGAATGGCTGTATCGTGAAGGACTGTTGGTGCTGGCCGATGCCGCGCCCACCAAAATGACGCCGCTGGAGCGCGTCAAGATCGATTGGAGCAAGACCAAGGCGTGGAGCTCCGGCGGTTACTATGCGCGCATTTTCATGAACGTGCAGGGCCGCGAACCGAACGGCGTCATTGCGCCCGCTGATTACGAGCGCGAACGCGATGAGTTAGCGCGCCGCCTGATCGCCATTCCTGGTCCCAACGGCCAGGACATCGGCACCAGGGTATTCAAGCCGGAAGAGATTTATCAGCAGGTCAACAACGTCGCGCCCGATCTGATCGTGTACTTCGGCGATCTGGCATGGCGCTCGGTCGGTTCGTTGGGCCTCGACAGCATCTACACTTTCGAGAATGACACCGGCCCCGATGATGCCAATCACGCGCAGCAAGGCCTGTTCATCCTCTACGATCCGGCGCGCGATCTGGGCGGACGTCGCCTACAGGCGCAGATCATGGATGTCGCGCCGACGGTGTTGCATTACCTGGGCGAACCGATCCCGGCCGATATGCAGGGGCACGTCATCACAGTTTGAAGTATTCACAGCCGCATCATGCGTAACACGTAATGCGTAAAAGACGCACCACGCAGTACGTAGTACGCATTACTCATTACTCATTACGAAATACTGAACTCTTTAATCAAGGAACGATCAATGAATCTTGAACACGGTTGTACCGTCTGGTTTACGGGTCTCTCGGGTGCAGGCAAATCGACGGTGGCGAACCTCATCGAAAGTAAATTGCGCGCGCGCGGCCTGCGCGTGGAAGTGTTGGATGGTGATGTGATCCGCACGCACTTGTCCAAGGGCCTGGGCTTCAGCAAGGCCGATCGGGATACCAACATCCGCCGCATCGGCTGGGTGTGCGAGGTGCTCTCGCGCAACGGCGTGGTCGCCATCGCCGCGGCCATCTCGCCCTATCACGAAATCCGCGATGAAGTGCGCGGCAAGGTGGGGCGTTTTGTGGAAGTGTACATGGAGTGTTCGATCCCGGTGTTGGCCGATCGGGATGTGAAGGGCCTGTACAAGAAGGCGCTCGCCGGTGAGATTAAAAACTTCACGGGCGTCGACGATCCCTATGAACCGCCGCTGAATCCCGAAGTAGTCTGTCACACCGATGGCCGCGAAACGCCGGAACAAAGCGCGGCCAAGGTCATCGGCAAATTGGAAGAACTGGGCTATATTCCGGCCGCGTAGTCAACCTTGTTTTACACAAGCAGCAATTCTCATTTTGGATGAAATGCTCTCGCTCCGCTGCGCGTGGTCACACACCGCACTTGCACACACGCCTTGTCCGCCACGTTGTGGCGGAGGCGCGCCGGGCGGGGTGCAAGTGTCCGGCAACTGACGGCGATGGATGTGACCATCCATCGCGAGCACAATAGGTCAAATTGAGAACTGCTGTTACACAAGAGTCCGGTTGTACATGAATTGCTGCAATTCATGTACAACCGGACTCTTTTTACGCATTACTCGTTACTCATTATGATCGGCTTCTTCAGCAACTCGACCAATAATTTGACCGCGTTCTCCACATCGCCCAAATCGATCATCTCGGCCTGGCTGTGCACGTAGCGCGCCGGGATGAGTAGCCCGCCGCTGGGAATACCGGCGCGTACCGCCTGGACGGCTTGCACGTCGGTGGTGCCCAGTCGGAAGATCTCCAATTGATAAGGAATCTTGGCGGCTTGAGCGCGCTGCACCATCCAATTCTTCACGCGCGGATCAGCGATCATGCCGGCGTCACGGACTTTGATGGCGGGGCCCTGGCCCATTTCCACCGCCATGGGCTGTGCCTTAGGCGTGTCTCCGGTGCCTGTCACGTCAATCGCCAGTGCCAGATCGGGATCGATGCGGTAGGCCGCGGTGCGCGCCCCCACTGACGTGGTTTCCTCTTGCACGCTGAAGACGAAGTAAACCTCATGCGGTGTTTGCTTGAGACGGCGCAGCGTCTCGATGAGTATCGCGCAGCCAATGCGATCGTCCAGCGATTTGGCGATCAAGCGCTCGGCGGCGGGCCGCCCGCCCACACTTTCCAGTCTTTGATGAAAAATGGCGACATCGCCCACTTTCACCGGGCAGTCGGCTTTGCTGGTGGCGCCCACGTCGAGATAGAGCTGATCGAGCGTCGGCGTTTTGCTGGTGTCCTCGCGCTGATCGACCTCCAGCACGCCCAACTGTCCAGTGGCAAAGCGCACGCGCGCGCCAACGCAATATAACGGAAACACGCCCCCCAACGGCGCTACGCGCGCATAACCGCGTTTGTCCACGTGCGTCACTATCAGGCCGATCTCGTCCATGTGCGCGACGAGCATCACTTTCTTGCCTTTGCCGCTGCCCTTCTTCACGGCGATGAGATCGCCCAGCTGGCCGACGCTGATCTCATCGGCCAAATCTTTGATCTCGGCGCGGAGGATGGCGCGGACTTCGTCTTCAAAGCCGACCGGCCCGAAACTTTCTACCAGTGTGCGAATGAGTTCTTTCACTATGACCCTCAATCTGATCGAGGTAACTGTTCAGCCGTCATGCCCGAGCGCTTCAAGCGGGCATCCAGGTGTCATACTGATAGGGCCGCTGGATTCCTGCTAACGACACGCGGGAATGACTGTGTGGCGGCGGCAAAGTAGTTACCCTTCATGTTATTGCCTGCGCAATATCTGCGGCGTCAGGCGCGCCACGCTTTCGCGCACCAGTTCGATCGTGTGGCGGACATCGCTCAGGTAAATCAGCGCAGCGGGCGAATGGAGATAGCGCGTCGGAACCGAAACCGAGATCGTCGGCACACCCGATCGGGTTGGAATGATGCCGCCCGCATCGGTGCCGCCTCCGCCCGGTTGTCGAACCTGGTACGGAATCTTCAAGGCATCGCCCGTCTCGATGAAGTGTTTCACCAGGCGTGGATCGGATAAGTCGCGGCGCGTCATCACGTAGATGGCAGGGCCGTGCCCCAGGCATGTGTTGGGGCTGAGGTCTTGATCGATCGTCGGCGGCAGATCGTTGGCCGGTGTGGCGTCGATGGCCACCGCTGCATCGGGATCAAAGGCATGGGCGGCTACTTGTGCGCCGCGCAGCCCCACCTCTTCTTGCACGGTGAACGCCGCCAGAATCTCGACCGGCAACCGCGGCCCACGCAGAATCTCGATCAGCATCGCGCAGCCCGCCCGATCGTCCAACGCTTTGCCGCTGGCCGCGCCGTTGGCAGCGCCATTGGCCGCGCCGTTCCACGTGCGAAACTCGGTGGCAAATGTCGCGGTCTGTCCCACCGACACCGCGTTGCGCGCTTCTTCTTCCGATGCCGCACCGATGTCGATGGCGAGGTCTTCGATCGAGGTGACGGTCTTGTCATGCGACGCGAGATGGATGGGCTTCACGCCGATCACGCCGGGGATGCGATCGGGGCCGATGAGTACCGCCTTGCCCGGCAGGATGCGATCGTCGATACCGCCGACCGCGCGGAACTTCAAGGTGCCATCGCTGTTTGGGCCGAAGATCATGAAGCCGATCTCGTCCAAGTGCGCGTCGAGCAGCACACGCAGTGACGCTTTGCCGCGCGCGCGTTTTACCGCCAGCACATTGCCCATGGTGTCCACGCGCAGCTCGTCGACGTGATCTTTGATCAGCTCGATGACGATCTTGCGCACCGCGCTTTCAGCGCCAGAGACGCCGTTGGCGTTGGAGAGATTTTTCAGGTTGGTCGTCAGTGACATGGTGTTTCCAAGCAGATGGAGGGATGGAGGGAATGAGCGATGGAGAGACTCCCTCTTTCTCTCATTCCCTCTATCCCTCTATCGATCGACGAGTGATCGATAAAACTCTTCATCCAGCCCGCGAATAAATTCTGCCAGCAAGCGCCCCGTGCGTTCGATGTCTTTGATCGCCACCGTCTCGACGGGCGTGTGCATGGAGCGCAACGGAATCGCGACGATGCCGGTAGGGATGCCACTGCGCGCCGTTTGAATGACCCAGCCATCGGTGCCGCTGTTGCCGGGCAGCGGTTCCAGCCGCGCTTCAATTTCAATGCGCTTGGCGGCGTCGAGCAAACCTTGCGTCATCCTGGGATGCATGTTGGGGCCGATGTTGACGGTGGGGCCTTTGCCCAACGGGAAAGTTTCCACGCCATCCGCACCGTGCTGCGTGCCAAACGTTACGTCGATGGCGATCGCGATATCAGGCCGCAACGCAAACGCGCTGGTGGCCGCGCCGAGCGCCGTTTCTTCTTCTTGCACGGTCGCCACCGCCAATACGTCCCAGGCATGTTCCGTGTGCTGCAATTGTTCCAAACACACCGCTACGGCTACCACTGACGCGCGATTGTCGAACGCTTTGCCGGCCAGCAAGCCGTTCTTCAATTCGAGCACCGAACGGCGCAGGGAGATCAAGTCGCCGACTTGCACCAGCTGCTCCACTTGCCGCGCGGGCAGCCCCACGTCGATCCACAACTTGTCGAGGGGGACGATCTTGCTGCGCTCGTGCGCTTTCAAGAGATGCGGCGGAGTGCTGGCGACGATCCCCGGCAGATCGCGGCGGCCATGCACGATGACTTCCTGCCCCGGCAAGATGCGGGCATCTACGCCGCCCACGGCGACCACATGAATGAAGCCATGCTTGACACCGGCCACCATCAAACCGATCTCGTCCATGTGAGTGGCCAGCATGATCGAGCGGCGGGGGGCGGTTCGCGGCACAGTCCGATCGGCGCCACGCTGCAGCGCGACGGCGTTCCCCATTTTGTCGACGCGGGTTTCTGTGGCGAATCGACCGAATTCTTCCAGCACGGCCAACCGGATGTCCACTTCGTGTCCGGACAGGCCCTGTGTTTGCGAGAGTTTCTTGAGCAGGGGCGCAATATCCATCGAGTTATCTCGCCGGCGTGGTCCCGGTGAACTTCGGCTTTTTGGTCGGCTTTTCGATTAGCGTCGGCGTGTCGGTGGGTGTCGGCGTGTGGGTCGGCGTTGGCGTGTCGGCGGGTGGTTCAAGCGTCGGTGTCGGCGTGTCGATCGGTACCGGCGTGAAGGTCGCGGTGGGCGGTGGCGTGAAGGTCGCGGTGGGCAGCGGCGTGAAGGTCGCGGTGGGCAGCGGCGTAAAGGTCGCGGTGGGTTCCGGCGTATGGGTCGAAGTCGCCGTGGGAATGGCCGTCGTCGTCGCCGTAGGTGTGTGGGTGGGTGTGCCCGTGTTCGTAGCCGTGGGCGTGGGGCTGGGTGTCGGCGTGTCTGTAATGGTTGGCAACACGAGCGGCGTAAGGGTCGGCTCCAGCGTCACGGGGGAAGGCAATGTCGCTGTGGCCCTCACGGGCGTAACCGTAGGAGTAACGACCGGCGTGGTCGAGGTGGCCGATCGGGTGGTGGGCGCTGTCACCAGCGCGACAATCCCCAGGCAGTAGCAAGGAATCGTCAGGGCAATGATGCCGATGAAAGTGAAATACCACCGCCGTTGACGCGGCGGTAAGCCAACGAACCAACCCATGCGGGCGAACTCCTGTGGGGCAGCGCACAACCGATCGGTCCTGGGCGGCCGCGCGTGGATAATAGCATTATCGTTGGGGGTTGTCAAACAGCAGTCGCGGCGCTGCAAAGAATCCTTGATTTGACGTTACTGCTCTGCCTCACCCCCCGACCCTCTCTCCCGAAATCGACCCCGCAAACAGCGCGGGGCAGGCAACCGATTTCAGGAGAGGGCCGGGCTGTTCAGTTCTACCTGACCCCAACGTAATTCAGGGTAGTGTCCCTGTAACGGGGACTTGGCTTTTTGGCATCCACAAAACGGCTTGTTTTCTAGGCTTTTTCTGACTCTAACGGATTCTGTGGTCAGCATCGGAAGCCACCCATGGAGGCCGACACCAGAAGGTTTTGTAACCAGTTGTCGTGATAGACAAAGCCATTCAACTTGTGGGCGGGTGATTGATAAATGGCTGCACTC
>PMCF01000072.1 GCA_003154115.1 Anaerolineae bacterium | reverse complement strand
ATCGGTCAATGTACGGAACTCCAGGTGATGTTGGGTATTCCAAAACTAAAACTACCCGGGCTAACAATGAGTGGCGTTGTTGCTGCTTGCGCTATTTGAACCCGTCCTGCTCCCTGTTCATACACGCTCTTTCCCAAGTTCCTGGCAGTGTTCATCAGGTTGGACTTGATCATCTCAGGCGACCATGCAGGATGCAGTTGTCTGATCAACGCAGCGGCACCTGCGACATGCGGCGCGGACATGCTCGTCCCATTAAAAGCACGATAGCGGCTGGAGTCCCCGTGCTCCCCAGACGCAGGAACCGTCGAACTGATTGCAACCCCGGGGGCCGTGATGTCTGGTTTAAGCACGCTGAAAAAGCCAGGTACCGGACCGCGCGAGCTAAAAGACGCAATCTGATCGCTCTTGTCGGACGCAGCAACAGTGAGCGCCTTGCGCGCCATTCCGGGGGAGGTGAGGGTTTGAAAATCCGGTCCCGAATTGCCTGCTGCAACGACGACGACCATTCCTAGATCCACCGCGTGATCGACAGCCTGACACAGTGGATCATCAGGGTTGCCCCTTCCACCTATGCTGAGGTTAGCCACCTGCGCTCCATCGTCGGTCGCAGGATCTTCATCAGGGTCAGCTGCACTTTCAAGAGCAGCAATGACGTTCGATGTGCTGGCGTAAGCCGAGCCCACTTTATATGCCAGCAATTTAGCACCTGGCGCAACCCCCGTGATCACGCCACTCGCGGCGACAATTCCGGCCACATGTGTTCCGTGCCCATCATCATCCATGGGATCGTTGTCGTTGTTTTGAAAATCATAGCCGCCGATGACTTTGCACCAACAGGTGCAAAATTAACATATAAGCAAAGATTTCGCCTGTTTTTTCGGCCAAAATTCAATGTGCCAGCTGGCATTTATATGTTAGTTTTGCACCTACGGCTTTGCACCCAGGCCCCAGGCATCCCCCCAGATCTGGATGGGTATAATCCACTCCTGTGTCAATGATTGCCACGCGCACGCCTTGACCGGTGATGGCCATGCCACTGGCATCGGTCATTGCCCAGACTGAAGGTGCGCCAATCAATGGCACACTATCCCTCAGATCTATATGCATCTCATAATCAGGATAAATGGATTTGATTTGCGGGAGATCTTCAATGCTTCCCCAATCGCCCATTTTTACGGAAAGGGCAAAACCGTTGAGCAGATACACAAACTCACGACTGACTTTTACAGAAATGCCCTGCTGCTGGATTTGCGACAAGAATTCTCGCCGCTTGACGGACAGAGAATCCGCGTATTGTTGCATAACAGCTGCTTCAGCATTTGTGAGACGGTGCGATACACCGAATGTGCGCTTCATATAAACAGAGATTGGATCGTCACGCATCTGCACAATCACGCGGATTTGGTCGTTTGAACCGGGAATAACCAAGCGCTGGCCTTCAAACGAAGCGAGAGCGCCTGACTGCAAGGGTGTGTCCCAAAAACGTGCTTGCGTCGAAGTATCCTCCACGTTTAAGTTGTATGTCGAGTTAGGTTGTGGAGTGAAGGGTTGACTTCGCATCAGGATAGGCGCGTCTGTGGACAGAGGCGCTGCAGAAGTCGCGGGGAAAGGATCGGTCATAACGAGCGGCAACGCTAGCAACGCAGTCGTTAGGATGGCAGACACAATCAGGCACCACTTCAGCTGTGTAGTCAACTTTTGTTGATTCATCTTGATCTCCTCAACAGCCTTTCACCACGCCGGCTGGATAACTGATCTCAATTGCGAATGAGAACACTCTTTTCAAAACCCCTAGGGAAGTCGGTCGAATAATCGAGGTTCGCGAAAGCATCAGACTCTCGAGCGAGCCTGACGCTCTTCACGGCGGCGCGACCGGCGTCCACTCGCGTTGAAACTCTGCCCCGATGGGCGTCGCCGTCCGGCTGCCTCCACCGAACTGCGACCAGTCGATCTCGACGAGTTGGTGTACGAAGCATGTGCGTCACCGGTTTCATAGTTCGTATAGTAGGCTTCGAGGCCCTTCGGATCGTAATTGGGTGAAATCGAATGTGTCATCTTCACCTCGGTCTTAGCTCAGCAATTCATGCAGGCGCGCCAACACAGCCTTACTGTTGCGATCGATGTCGTGCGCGTATATTCGCAGCACTTTCCACGGATTCGCCATGCCCTGCAATCTCTGTTCAATCACTCGATCGCGCCGTAGTCGATCGCCGGTGTGAAAGGCCAGACCATCCACATAGATCGCCACACGCTGATCGGGGAACGCAAAGTCCGCCACGGTGAACGGCAATCCACCACCTTCACTGATGGGATATTGTTTCGCGGGCGCATAGCCAGCCTGTTCAAGTAACTGCAGGCAGCGATATTCCAACGGTGAAGCACACCCGGCCGAAAAGGCTTGCAGCCACGGCGCAGGATCATTGACGTCAATCGCATCCAGCGCGCGAGGTTCAGGCGCAGCATCCGCCAACCCTTCCAGAGTCGAGGTGACGACCGGCCAGCGCAAGACGCTGTGCCAGCGTTGGTTGAGATAAGTCTTGAGGCAGCGATAGCAGGCGGTGTCGCAGCCTTCATGTTCAAGGTGATCCAGCGCAGCGCGGGCGACCTGGGGCAGTTCTTCGACGAACTTGCGAAGGTAACCGCTGCCGCCCACGTTGGGATCGATGAAGGTCAGCACGCCTTGTTTCGTTACGGTCTCGCCCACTTTGACCTCGTGAGTGCCTTCCCACAAGGCATTCAGGTCGTCTGGCGACAACGCAAAGTGGCGTTCAGCCCCGGCGAGCAAAGCGGCCCCGAGGGTCACGGCCCAGGAAGTGAGAGCCTGTTCCTGTTCAGGTGTGCCGGCCCAGGGGAAGAACAACCGCAAGGTTTCGACGCGATCTTCGGCAAACAAGGCGCCCACTTCGCCCGGCTGGCTTCGCAACGGACAGGTCTGCGCATGCCCGAAAATATCTTCCTTGTTGCCACGTGCTGGAGCCTTGCTGCTCTTTTTCTTGCCGATGGGCTCATCAGGCGGCGTCAGCAACTTGCCGCACTGCGGGCAGAACATATAGTAAGAGCGCGGACTCAATTTGTTCTTCGGGTCCGTCAAGGCACCTTCATTGACCCACCGCACCAATTCACTACGCCTGAGCTCAAGCCGCCAGCCCTCGGGCAAACGCCATTTGCCGACCACTTGCTCGGCCTGCCACGAGGGATGGATTTGCACGCGATCGGCGTTGGATATCCGATCTTCTTCATCCGCGACGATCGATTCATCCTGCCGCGCCAGGAAGCCGGCATAGGCATAGGCCGGGAGCGCCTTGCCTGCGGAAACGTGGCCACAACGTGGGCATCGAGGATTGGTTTGTGGATCGAAGATCAGATCGCAAGCGGCGCAGCGCTGATAGTACCAGGCGACCGATTTGCCTTGCCCCTGCGGATTCCACGGCGATGACAGATCGATGCCAAAGACTTTCCAGCGACGGCCACGCGCATAGACTGGTGCGCCCGGCTCATATTGACGCAGCCCGGCCGATCGAGCCGTGGATAAGGTGCTCCATTCATCTTCGTCGCCCAGCAAGCGCAGCGTCGCCGGCTGAACCGGAAATTCGTAGCCGGGCAGCAAACCGAATTCGGCCAGGCGGCGCAGCGGATAGGCTGAACCCACATCGCTGGCTTCGTCGCTGCGATTCTGATCCGTCGGAATGCCCAGCAGCTTGTTGATCATGTCCATGGCGCGGGTGGCGACACGCGCTTGTTGACCGGTGAGATACGCGGCATCCATCGATGAATGGAGTTTCTTCACTTGCAAGACGGTACGCTCGATCGCTTCCCTGATGTTGGCCGGCAATTGCTCTAAAGCGACACGCAGATCGTCGCGCGAGTAACCGGCCTCAGCGAGCGCATCCAGGCCAAACGCGTCGACGGCAATGTCGATCGCTTGTGGAATGGCCGCCTGAACACCCGCCAGCAAAGCCTCAACGTTGTCCGTGATGAGTTCGCCCATAAACGTCACGTACTCGGCCATGCGACCCGCCAAGCCCGGATCAGCCAGGCCGCAGGCAATGGCATTCACGTGACGCAGAATTGCGTCCCGATTACCGAGGCCAAAGGCCGGGGCCGGCACCTCACCGGCGATCATTTCAGCGGGATGATCGAAGAAATATTGATCGTGCGGGGTAGCCCGGGTATAGCCCAGCACTAGGCCCACCCGGTTGCGTCGCCCGGCGCGGCCACCGCGTTGAGCGTAGTTGTCCGGTCGGGGTGGCACGTTGCGCATCACCACCGAATCGAGTTGCCCGACATCGATGCCTAACTCCAGAGTCGGCGAGCACGCCAATAAGTTGGTCGGCTCGGTCTTTGACTTGAAGTCGTCTTCGATCACCTTGCGGCGATTGGGCGTGATCTGGGCGGTGTGCTCTTCGGCGACGAGTGCCGTACTGGCTGGATTCAAGGCGCGTATAGCGTAACGCGAGCGCCGCATTTCCGCATCGCCGAACGAACGCAAAGTGCCTTTTTCGCAGCGCGGGCACGGCATCCCGATCGGGCCGCCGGGCACCACGCGCGTGCACGTATCGCAGCGCGCCCGTTGGCCTTCAACCGCCAGGGACAACACGACCAGCGCATCGTTGACCTGAAACAGTTCAACCGGCTTGCCCTTGGTGCCATGCAGGCTGTCGCGCTTGAGATAACCGAAGTCGGCCAGTTGATGCAGCAGTTGGCGCACAGCTTCCAGGTCCGGCGTGGCCGCGCCCAGCCGTGTAAGCAGTAGCGTTAAGATTTTTTGCGGCGAGGCGGGCGTATGCCCTTTGCCCCAGACGGGTTTGACCACCACACCCGCCGGGAGATCGCTGCGAGAATCGCCACCATCATGCTGCAAAGCCGGATAACCATCTGCGCCCACGGGCAAACCGACGGGATTGCGCAAGCGGCGTTCCCATTCGGCAGCCTGCGTGATCGATTGTTTGCTGACGCCATCAGGATGGTAGCGGAGCAGATCGCGATGCAGCAGGCCGGCGCGACGGAAGCCATCCAATAGTTGCGCCACAAGGTATTCGACTTGATCGACTGAGATCTGAAATGAGTCGGCGATCACCGCGCCATGCTCACGCACGAAGTCCGGCAGTTCGAGGTAGTGTACGGCGATTAGGCCGAGGTTCTCCAGCGTGGCTCGATAGCGCGTGTTGACGGCCAGATCGTCGAGCAGTGGCGCTTCTTCATGCGCCTGCACTTTGAGTAAATCCTCTCCGCGTGGATAACCGATCTTGGGCAGGTGCTCACTGTCTTTGTGCTCGATCCCCAGCCGCGCGAGTTCTTCCACGACGCGCTGCAAGGTCAGCGGCCCTTTATCGCGCAGCACCGACACAACGCGTTGGCGCATGCGATCGTAACGCGAGGCAAATTGCACAAAGCGCGCCTGATGGGCGGCATCCTGCCGGCTGTCGGCAAAGACCAGCAGGCGCTTCTTGTGATCATCGGCCTGCAGATCAGTGGGCAGTGCTTCCATCAGACCTTCGGACAAGACCTTCACCGCCGCCGAAGTGCCCAGACTGACGCGCGTGATGATGGGTCGCGGCCCGCCCGACGACCCACAGCCCGGACATTTCTTGCGCGAGTTGTATAGCGAGGCGCGCTGTGGCAAAGCCTGTGGCTCGGCGGCGAAATTGAGCGTCGCCGGATCGAATGAGCCAGCGATCTGTTGCAGTTTGGCCTTGGTGCGCTTGCCGCGTTTCGGCTCAACTTCATAGTCTTCAGCTTCTTCGGCCAATACCGCATCATCGTCTTCGACTTCAAAGACTTCATCCTTCCAGCGCTCGGGACGATACAACAGCCATTCATTGGGCGTAGCGCCGTTATCGGACAGATAACGATTGGCTTCGACAAACGGCTTCAATTCGCCAATACCTTCGCTGCTGCCAGCCATGCGCCAGAAGTCCGCGCCACAGTTGCGGCATAAATAGAGAGGCGCGGTGCGCGTGCCACACTGGCTGCACTTCTCTTCACCCTTGGGATAGAGCGCGCCGCAGTCGGGATTGAGGCAGCGATGAAACTCCCAACCGCCACGCACGAAGCGATGTGTGCGCAGTCGCAAGGCGGCCGGTGTCCCTTCGGGCAGCGCGGCACCGATACGCAGCGCCGTCGCGACCTCACGCTCGATCGTGGCGCGATCCCACGCGGCACGTTCGGGTTTGCGGCTAACTCGATCGACTAACTCGCCCAACGACTGCGGCCCGGCGCTGAGCCACTCATTGAGATCCCAGAGGATTCGCGCACGGCGGGCAGCTTCGGCCAGCGGCGTATCGTCGGGCGCATCCGAGAGCGCGGCCATGGCCCGGCGGACGGCCGCCGGATCGTCGAGATCGGGCGTGGCCGCGTAGGGGGCAGTGGAGTAACGCGCATCGATTGGGATGGTGAGATCGATCTTGCTCTCGGTAATCACTCGCACTTGATCGGGCTGTTCTCCGACCAATCGGCCAAAAAAGAACTGCACGGCTCGGTCACGTGGCGCAGCCGGATCGTCGCTCTTGATCGTGGCCGACGTGCCGACGCAGATCGGCGCGGGAGCGGCCGGAACCGATCGGCGCAAATGGGCTTTGAGGCGGCGAATCAACAGGGCGACGTGTGTGCCCAGCGTGCCGCGATAGGTGTGGACTTCATCGAAGACCAGAAAACGCAGCCGGTGATCGGCAAACAGGTTGTCGCGATCTTTGGGCCGCACTAGCAGGTATTCTAGCATCTGATAGTTGGTCAGCAGGATGTGCGGCGGCGACTGGCGCATTGCGGCGCGCTCGGCTTCGGTGGTGGTGCGGTTGTACATTTGCACGTCGACGCTGCCCGCCCAGCCGGAGTTCTTGAAGTATTCCTGAATGCGCTCCAGCTGATCGTTGGCGAGGGCGTTCATGGGATACAGAATCAGTGCGACCAGGCCCGGCTGCCCGCGATGCTGAACGGCATCTTGAATGGCGGCCTGCAGCACGGGCGCGAGAAAGGCCTCGGTCTTGCCGGAGCCGGTGCCGGTAGTGACGACCAGCGGGCCGGCTGTTTCGCCCAGCAAGTGCGTGATGGCGTCTGATTGATGCAGAAAGGCGAAGTCGCTGCGCGACCGCTGGCTGATCGCCTCAGCGAGTTTGGGATCGAGCGGCAAATCGGCCCAACGCTGTTTCTGCGGAAACGGCCGGTGCGCCGAGAAGAATGGCTCCTGCGCGAGGAAGCCGGCTCGATCGAGCGCGTCTTCCAACGCCTGCCGTAACTGCGGATCGCGGGCGCGGAATTCCGTGGTCAGGTAGTCACGGTAGGAATCAATGACGTGATCGAGAGCGCGAATAGGATGAAGCATGCCTATCTCCTTACGCTCGCCCTGGAGTGGAACGAAGCGCAAAATACCGATTAATCCATTCGTCCAGCGAATCTGTATTTGTTTGCGCATAATCGAGATTATGCCAGCCGGGCAAATTTTCACCCAGAAGATGTTGTAATTCACAGCCAACCAATTGATACACTTGATCAAGTATGGGCTGCCGACTTGGAAATCTGGTGCAAATGATTGCAGCATTGGGTTCAACAATCTGGAGATCCCCAATCCGACGCGAAACACTTGTCCTTCCAAATCTTGCGCCAATCGCCCTCTGTTGCCAAGTGCCCTTGAGAGTTTTCTTTGTCAAAGACACATTAGCAATGGACTCATTGGCTGGACACGAGTAGATCAAGGGCGTTTGTGACAGTTGATCAACAGAAGGTAGCAGAACATACGTTAGGGTAAGAAAATCGCCTTGCGAAGAATCATGCGTGATTTCGAGCAGCATGGGGCAGTTGAGCAGTTCCAAGAATGCGAATCGATCACCGATCTGGGAAAAGTTTTTGAAAACAATTGACCTGTACGCACTCAGAATATCCGGTACCAAGTCACTTAGGCTATGAATGATTGTTGAGAAATCATGGCTGTGCAAATAGCCGAACAGATCTTCAACATCAGCTTTAGGAGCCTCCAGTTGTTGTTTAAGGGGAGTTAACAGATCAAGCCAATAGTAAGCGCGGCGTAATGCTAAACTTTGGAGGTAATACCATCTTTGATGTGGTTCTAGTCGCCCCAACTCGACTCCTCGCGGAATCTGACCGCGGTAATCGTCGTACAAGCGATTAACTCGTCTAAGCAGATCATCCAAAGATGCGTTTTCTAGGTCTTGTATACGCGCAAACCCAATCTCTTCCCAGAATCTGCGGCCAACAGGGGTACCCTCAAACCATACAGACGGTTCATAAAGTAGCGTCTCCCATATGCGCTCCTGCAGTATTTGTGGGGAGGATGATTCGTCCAATAGTCGCTTCGTGCAAAGATCGGCGATTTGCTTGCTCACATGTTCCCATGCAAATTTCTGGGGTAGTTTGTCAGTTATATCGTTTAGCCCAATGTGAAGCGTTCCACCTGGCTGTAATGCCGCATAGACTTGCATTGATGCCGTCCGTCCGAATAAGGCCGCCGCGACTTGGTCGTCGACCAACGCTACCGGCTGAGGCACCTGTGGTGTGCGAGCGCGAAGTTGGTACATCGACCGATTGACCCATACACCGACCTCGGCAGTCGTATACGGTTCCAGTCGTTCGCAAAGGTCAGGAAGATATCTGCGAGTAATTTCAGAGTATGCACAGGCATATTGATACAGCCGTGCTAATAGTGCAGTTTGCTGATGGTCGGCACGAACATCTTGAACAATCGAGCTTCTTAGGTCAAGGTAGGTCACTATTTGCACGAATTTTTCAAGATCAATGCGTGCCAGCTCTGTCAGAAGGTCCGCTTCACCACGATCGATTGTGGTCAGGTAAAACTCTACCGCTTCAACGCCTAACGGATTTACGAGTGAATCGCAGACCCGTATAGCACCCTCTCGCGGTGACAACAGAGGCCATTGCTGCGATTTTACTGTGTATACATAGCTGCGCATTCTCTCGAATCCGAAACTGAGCTACTCGTAGCCATGAACATCTTTAACGGTCAATACCAGACCAAGGCGCAGAACGTCTCGCAAGGCCTGATCCGCCGCTTCGGTCCAGTTAACACGATCCCTTAGACTCGACAATTGAATCTGTTTGCTTCCAGACTGAATTGCCAGTTCTGCTAATGTTGTAAGAATTATTTCCGAAGCAACTCTTTGCCTGATTGTCTCTAGTCGTCTATTCCAATATCGATCATATAACTCACGGCTTGAAATGGTTGCAGGAAGATCCGCCCGTTGCTCATGGTATGCCTCAGCCACAAACCTTAACATCAGTGGGGTTTGGCATTCCGTGCGGGTACTACCTCGTAACTCGCCCTGGAGAGAGAAGGCCTGACTGTATCGAGGAAATGCCTTGTCTAGCTCAACATCATTGAATTTCTCAAGCCAGATCCCTACTTGCTTTTCATCGGGAGATTGAATACCTTGTGGATTGTGAACCAGTGGGCGAGCTGGATAGATGGACCGAGCAAGGCGATTGTAAGATTGATTCTGATCAATTACGAAGGTGGCCCAGTCAAAGGACTTGCAACTGATGCATAGACGAACAAATCTCCCTTACGCAGTCTGGTCACAAAGTCTATGAGTTCAGGTTTGAAAGCCTCATGGTTGCCGGGAAACTCGTCAATTCCGTCGACAAAGATGATAACCTGTCGGCCCGCTTGACGAGCTACAGCATCGAGTCTTTCTACAATATAAGCAATATTGCGCTCCCGATGAAATTCCCAAATGAAATCATTTTGGATTGCTGCGGCTAAGCTCTCAGCCAAGCGCATCGCGGGATAGAACAATACAAAAGAGTCGTTGAGCCTAATTTCAGCATTGGCGCATAGGAAGTTTGTTTTGCCCATCCCAGATTCGGACACGAGAGCGAAACAGGGCATGTCACCAGCTAACCAGTCACCGAATGCATCTTGAGCGGCCTGTCGGGCGATATGGATTTCTGGGACATACTTCTTGCCTTCGTTGATAGTACCCCTAAGATCTTCAAGCGCCACGCTAACTTGCGCTGTACAAAATGCTTGGAGAGTCTGAGGGTTTACGCCGATGAGCGTGCGTGCGGCTTCAAACTTGAGATCTTCATCTATTGATATCTGTTGCCCATTAGTTTGCCATATTGAGGTGGACGGATCTGGAACGAGTGTGAGTTGCCTTGCAAATGTGTCATACACCCGCGTTTCTCGCCCGTTGGTCACTATTGCGAATGGCGCCATATCAAGCAACAGTCGCGCATACGACAGTGCTTGTAAGGCGTCCTGATCTGTTAAATTGATATCAGGCGCCTTAGTTTCAACGACAGCAAGTATCCTACCATTTCTTTTCAGCAATAAATCACTGCGAGCACCTACTCTGCCATTGCGTGGTTGGCGATCGCGTCCAACAACTATATCATTATGACCTAGTCGTATACTGAACTGATCTTCAAAACTCATATCGGCCAGATCGAACCCTAGATCACTGAAGTATTGTGCAATAGCAAAACGTAAATCTTCTTCAGAATCAAGATTGAAGTTTTCAGGAATGTCTTTGAGAGCCATTAATCAATCACTCCAGTGTGCCCAATCAACTATCAGACGACTTACTGAGAAGCGTGCCTTACTTCTTTCTCCCTTGCTTTTTAACGATGGGCTTCACCACCTCCCCAAACAAATCCGTCTGGAGGGGATTCCCGAACATATCCGTCGCCCCGTACTCGACCTTGCCCTCCGCCACGACGTGCCCCTCGCTGGGGATGAGGTTGGGCAACTCAGTTGCCACCTTCAAACCCATCTTCAGCGGCACCGTTCTTTTTCAACGCATCACGCAAGGTGCGAATTGTTGTCTTGCGACTCTCGGGCATTTGCTCGATGTCGTCATCGGTGAAGGAGGAGATCAGGGCAGACAGTCTCTCTCGGCTTATGAATAGCTCGAGCACATTGAGGTCTACATTCCAAAAAGACCTTGAGACGTAATCTCCTATTATGGTACTTTGGCCCTGTTGCACGAAATTCCAGACGAAATCGATTAGACTGTCTTGGGTCGACGTTTGCTGTGCCACAAATACATCCAGTGGTTCACGATCTTTGGCCCAACGCTGCCAATACACTAATATGAACGCTAACCCCTTTACGGTACTGAGCTGCCCTTGTTGAGCGCGTGCAATAATTGCCTGAACGCACTTTCCCTTCAGACCATCAAGGCACGCTTCATCCACAAGGGGATGTTCACGCGGTTTGCCTTCTTCGTGATCGTCCATCGCGATTAACCGAATAACTGTGTAAAAACTTTGGCCGTTTGAGATCTGGCCTTGAAGCCAGTCGCAACGCTTGCTTTCCTCCAGCTTAATTAGCGCACGATACTCGAGGCCAAGAATCTGAAAATCTGTTCCGATGTTGAAAAAACCGCGCTGCTCGTTGGGAATTTGATCGCCTAATACCAGCAACGCTTCGCTCAGGCCAAGTATGCCCGGCTCTTTGAGCTCGCCCAATACATCATCCAGTAACGCTAGAGCACATTCCTGACGGATTGA
>PMCF01000042.1:681-6439 GCA_003154115.1 Anaerolineae bacterium | reverse complement strand
CTGGCCCATCATTACGAGGGAACGCCGGTTGAGATCTGGCCGTGCGGAATTCCGGAGTCGGGAATGCTGGAGCAGGCTCTGGCATAGATCTGTTTCAGTGCAACCAACTTCCACTCTAGTCCCAAGGCTCTCCAACAAAAACCCGGCAGAATTTTCCCTCAGCAACAATGTTGTTACCTCGGGTTGCTGGAGTTCAAGCGTCAGGCATTTGAGCCTGATTCCAACTTGCCCTATGCTCCTCCACAAGGGTACAATAAAGTTCAGAGTGTTTATGGCTTGTTCTACATTGTCAAGACAAACGACGCTAAATACGTGCGCGCTTCTCGTCTATCATGACTGTGCCGAGAACGCTTCGGCAAGCTGGTCAACGTCCTAATCCTGATCAGACGATCATCCAATAAGAGAGCCAACTATGCAGACAACTGGCATTTCACTCCTGCTCGATTTACATCATTGCCGGTCATCGGCCTTAAGTAATGAAGATGTCCTTGAGCAGTTGTTTGCAGCTGCCCTTCAATTCGCCGGATTCGAAGCAGTGGACCACCTCATGCACCGTTTCCCGAATCAAGGCACCACGTTCATCTATGTTCTGAGCCAATCCCACGCGATGCTGCACACCTGGCCCGAAAGCGGCTTTGTCAGCATCGATGTATATTCGTGCGGTGAGCCTCAGGTCGTGCGCCCTGCCCTGGAAATCATTCGCGATTACCTGACCCAGAAACTGATGGCTCGCTCGGTCGATGCCCGGCTGATCGAACGGGGGCTTGACGTGAGCGTAGCAAAAGATGTAAGATAGAGTCAACTCATTCATCTGTTAGGAGGACTATGCCTACCTTACCCGATGAAGTCCGCGTTTTTGTCTTCACGATTATCTACGCAGCTCTTGGTATGTTCTTGTTGTATGTGGGCTACCGCATCTTCGACCGGCTTACCCCCACGGATCTGCAAGCCGATATCTTCAAGGATGGCAACGTCGCGGCCGCCATCCTGGCCGGGTCGTTCATCATCGGNNTCGCTCACCATCGAAAGTTCCTTCACGACTTTTCTGGTCTGCACCTACTGCGGCGCGTCGCTGTACGTGCGCGACAGCGGCATCGACGTAACCGGCAAGACCGCTCAGCTGGCCGAGTATCCTTCGCGATTCTCTATCGGCGCGCGCGGTCAGGTCCGGGGGCGGGGCTTTCGCGTGCTGGGACGCATCCGCTATAAAAACGTCGACGGCTTCTGGGATGAGTGGTTCCTGCAATTCGTCGATCAACAGGTTGGCTGGATTACCGAAGACGANNTACGAGCAGCTGCGTGTCGGTAGTTTTGTGCCCTTTGGCAAAGATCAGTTATTCCTCAGCGAAAAAGGGGACGCGCAAGTCGCCGGTGCCGAAGGCGAGATTTCGCTGAACGCGCCGCCCGGCAAAGCTATCCGATATGTCGAAGGGAACGTCGCGAACAAGGCGATGCGCTTGATTCTAGACGACCATGGAATTGTGCTATACACGGGCGAGCCGCTGGAGTTCAACGATGTGACGATCGCCCCTGCGGAGTAAAAATCATGCCAGTGGACGTCAAACAGTTAACGTGTCCCAAGTGCGGCTCGCCGCTCGATCTCAAAAACGCCGGCCGCAGTAAATCGATTGTCTGTGCGTCATGCG
This sequence comes from Anaerolineae bacterium, assembly GCA_003154115.1. Classification (GTDB taxonomy): domain Bacteria; phylum Chloroflexota; class Anaerolineae; order Fen-1058; family Fen-1058; genus Fen-1058. The sequence goes on along the minus strand of PMCF01000042.1, from coordinate 4,793 downwards.
GCTCGCAGATCGATTTGACCAGCCCCGAGTTTCAAGTCATCGGCAACGTGGGCCAACGCCCCGCGCCGCAAGCGACCCAATTCAAACTGGGCATGCAGGGTGCCCTTGGCGGCCAGACGTATGAGATCATTGGCCGGGTGGTATACCACGATGAAGAAGATGACATCTGGGATGAATGGCTTCTGCTCAGCACTGCCGGGGAGTATGTTTGGATTTCCGACAGCGTCAACGAAGGTATGGCGCTCTGGCGTTCCTTTGTGCCGACCGAGCCAGTCGCACCCGACACGATCGAGGAAGGCGCGCGACTCAATCTGCGGAATGCCCAGGTGACTGTGCGAGACGCCGGCCGCGCCAAGATCGATTATCTCGAAGGCGAATTGACCTGGAAGGCGCGGGTCGGCGACAAGATGAATTATGCTGAAGCTGATGGATCCAGTCAACGCATCAGCATCGAATATACCGAAAACGAAATTGAGTTCTATTGGGGCCAACGTCTGGATCGGGTAGCCACCGCCCGCGCGTTTGGGGTGACCGAGACGCCTGCTCAATTTCGGTCCGCCGCCGGGAGCGGTGTCAATCCGTTCAAAGGCTGTATGCTGGTTGGCCTAGCCGTGTTTGGCTCACTTTTGTGCGTGCTGGTCCTCGCGTTTGCAGGTAATTGCAGCACTTCTACGACCACGACGACTAATGCTGCGCCGATCTGTATGACCGTGGCGGCTCCCGGTACGCCGGTTCCCGGTGCCCCCACACCTCAACCGATTTGCTTCTCCCCGACCTCTCAACCCTCCAGTAGTGGCGGCTGCGTCTTCTCCGTTCGCAGCGGCAGTTCAAGTGGGCGCAGTATTGGCGGTGGCAGCAGCGGACACAGCAGCGGCGGACATAGCAGTGGGGGGAAGTAACGACCCTATGCGACGAATCGATCCGCGTCGTCACAGCCGCTCGAAGCCATGAGTACCGCAACGACGTTTGAATTTGAACCAGACAAATCCAAAGTCGAGGTGGGGGCGCTCCTCACCTCAATTTTTATCATTGCCGTCTGTAGCCTCGTCTATGAATTGATCATCGGCAGCCTGTCGGCCTATCTTCTCGGTGACACGGTTTATCAGTTTTCGCTAACGATTGGCTTCTTCCTCAGCGCGATGGGTGTTGGTTCGTTCCTCTCACGCGCCGTCCGGCAGCATCTGCTGCCGATCTTCCTGAGCGTCGAAATTGCGATCGGGGTGATCGGCGGCTTCTCGGCCGCGGGCTTGTTCGGCGCGTTCACCCTTGCCCAACGCAGCTACGGCGTGGTGATGGTGGTGACCATCGTCATGCTGGGCACACTCATCGGTCTTGAAATCCCGCTCCTCACGCGCATCGCCAAAAAATACGGCAATCTGCGCAACACCCTGTCCAACGTTCTCGCCTTCGATTATCTCGGCGCGCTCATCGGTTCACTGCTCTTTCCGTTATTCCTACTCCCCTATCTGGGGTTGAGCAAAACGGCTTTCCTCGTAGGCACGTTCAATCTGCTGGTGGTGGTCATCAATCTACGCGTCTTCGGTCGAGAGTTGTACGGGTTGCGGCGGTATATCATCGCAACCGGCCTCGCTTTCGCGTTGTTGGCGCTGGGCTTCCTGGAGTCGAATGCCATCACGTCGCTGTTTGAAAATGCGCTGTATCAAGACGAGATTATCTATTCCGAACAGACGCCTTACCAGCGCNNGGTATCACGAGTCGCTGGTTCATCCTGCGATGTCGCTGGCCGCCTCACGCGAAAGCGTGCTCATCATCGGTGGCGGCGACGGACTGGCGGTACGCGAGGTGCTCAAATACCCCGACGTGCAGCATGTAACGCTGGTGGATATCGACGCGGCCGTCACGCACATGGGTCAGACGTTTGGGCCTGTGGTGGCGTTGAACCAGAATTCGCTGAACGATCCGCGCGTCCAGATCATCAACCAGGACGGCTATAAATTTCTAGCTGATAGCTCCGACTTATACCCCGTCATCATCGCTGATTTGCCCGACCCGCGCAGCGAGAGTCTGGCACGGCTCTTCTCGCACGATTTCTACGGTTTGGTCAAGCGACACCTGGCGCGCGGCGGTATGTTTGTCACCCAGTCGTCCTCGCCCTACTTTGTGCGCAAAGCGTATTGGTGCATCGCGCATACCATGGCCAGCACGGGACTGTCGCTGCAAACCTATCACACGTACATTCCCACCTTCGGCGATTGGGGCTTTGTGATCGCCTCAGACCTGAACATCGATTGGGGCCGCCTGCACATCCGTTTGCCGACGCGTTATTTGAAAGATGATCTCCTTGGTGCGATGACCACGTTCGATTCAGATACTTCTGAAGTGCCGACCGACATTAGCACACTCGAAAACCCGGCCGTCTGGCAATACTATCTCGAAGGCTGGCGGCGCTGGCGGGCGTAGGCAGCTAATCGAATTGATCCCACTGATTGAGGTAGGCGATGAGCCAAAATGGCCGAATCAGAGGATCACCACCAACAGCCCCAAATCGTTTGTCTGCATCCAGTCAATTCTTTCAAGAAGAGCTGCTGTTCAGCTCGACCGACCGAGGGGCAGTTGCCTGCTGCCGGGTGGTCGCGAATTATCTCTAACCAGAGCGATACTTCTACGCCGAGCAGACGCCATAGGATACGACCACATAATATCTGTTAGTGCTTGCTGAAAATTTTCCCTATTGACAAAATTCAATAGCGTGCTATATTGAATACACCAAATTTCAGCAAGTATTCAACAATTTTAAACACAACCGCGTTCTGAATAGGCGTGTTACTTGACCACATTTGAGCGGCGGCAACGCTTAGTGGAATTGATTCAGAAGCAACCGGGTGTCAGAGTCCCCGAGATTGCCAGGTTGCTTGGCGTGTCGGAAGGCACAGTTCGAAACGACTTACGAGCGCTTTCCGAATCCAAGCAGCTAAAACGGGTGCGCGGCGGCGCCGTCGTTGGCAGTGCGCCGCGTGGCGAAAGCCCGGCTTTCTCGGCGCGGGCACGCATCAAGGCCCAGGCCAAACAACGCATGGCGCGCTGGGCGGCCGACCTTGTCGAAGACGGCGACTCGATCCTCTTTGATGCCAGTACCACCGTTTACTACCTCGCTCACTTCTTGCAAGATCGCCGCAATCTCACTGTCATTACTAATGGTGTCGAGATTGCACGCAGCCTCGCGCAAAATCCGTCGAACCGCGTGATTCTGTTGGGNNCGGCTTATACGAAGTCGATATCAACGAAGCCCAGCTCAAGCGCAAAATGATCGCGGCGGCCGGCTCGGTGGTGGCGCTGATCGATTCCAGCAAATTCGGCAAAGTCGATCTGACGCCGTTTGCACAGCTGGATCAGGTTTCGCACATCTTCACCGACGACGGCCTCAGTCCCGATTGGATCGAACAACTTCGACATGCCTCGGCGCCGTTCACGATTTGCGGCGAGGATTCAGTCTCGGCTTTTACACCCTCCGATCGAGCCACCGGCCATTATCGGATCGGCTTCGCCAATCTCACCGAGCAGAGTCCGTTGAGTATCGATGTGCGGCGCGGACTGGAACGAGCCGCGCAAGAAGCGGGCAACATCGATTTGATCATCGCAGACAATCAGTTGAGCGGCAAAGTGGCTATGGAAGTGGCTGAGCGCTTTTTGACGCAGAAACTCGATCTGGTAATCGAATATCAGATCGACGAACAGGCAGGCAACCGCATCATCGATCGTTTCCGGCAAGCCAACATCCCCGTCATCGCCGTCGATATTCCGATGATCGGCGCGACCTTCTTCGGCGTGGATAACTATCGGGCCGGGCACCTGGCGGGTGTCGCGCTAGGCGAGTGGATCAAGTCGTGCTGGGCGGGCGAAGTCGATCGCGTGATCGTGCTGGTGGAACCCCGCGCGGGCACACTGCCGGCGGCCCGCATTCAAGGTCAACTTGACGGTCTGCAATCGATCATTGGCGAAGTACCCGCTGACAAACAAATCACCTTAGATTGCGGCAACACGGCCGAGCAAAGCGAAAAGCAAGTGCTGGCCGCGCTGAAGAAACTCCCGGATGTACATCGCCTAGCCGTAGTGTCGTTTAACGACGACGCGGCCATGGGCGCATTGAATGC
>PMCF01000042.1:368-606 GCA_003154115.1 Anaerolineae bacterium | reverse complement strand
TTAGCCCTCAAGATTTTGCGCGGCGAGCCGGTGCCGCCGGCCGTGTATATGGAACACACGTTTATCCAGGCTGTGCCAGAGACTAAAAACGCAGAGACAACATGAACGAAACCACTTTACGGATGACGAATATCAGTAAGAGTTTCGCCGGCGTCCACGCTTTGCACGGCGTGCAGCTGGAACTCCATTCGGGTGAAGTCCATGCGCTTTTGGGCGAGAATGGCGCCGGTAAATCCAC
>PMCF01000042.1:0-343 GCA_003154115.1 Anaerolineae bacterium | reverse complement strand
GGCGTCCAACGCTGGTGAGTGGCCTGGTGGACTGGCGCAGAATATATCGTGAATCTGAAAAGTTATTGAGCTCATTAGGCATTCACCTAAATCTCAAAACCAAAGCCCGCTATCTCAGTATTGCTCAACAACAAATGATTGAGATTGCCCGGGCGTTATCCGTCAATGCCCGCATTCTGGTCATGGACGAGCCAACCTCGGCACTGACCCTGAATGAGGTAGCCGATTTATTTCGGATTGTTCGCCGCTTACGTGAAGCGGGTACCGCGATTCTATTTATCTCCCACCGTCTGGAAGAGCTCTTCGAAATTGCCGATAAAGTGACCGTGCTGCGCGATGGCGG
>PMCF01000153.1 GCA_003154115.1 Anaerolineae bacterium | reverse complement strand
CACAAGTTGAATGGCTTTGTCTATCACGACAACTGGTTACAAAACCTTCTGGTGTCGGCCTCCATGGGTGGCTTCCGATGCTGACCACAGAATCCGTTAGAGTCAGCAATTCGCCATCTTGATGATGGCGACCCTCTCCATGTTGCGCACATCTTTGGCGCTGCGCACTTCGAATCTTACGCCGCGACCCTCGGCATACCTCGGCGCGTTGTCGATCACGTCCAGCACTTCGGCAGGCAAAGCACTTTCATGCGCAGCCTTCACGGCTTTTTCTCCCAGAGCGAAGGAGGCTAAGAAATAGCCCTGACACGGCGTCATGTACAGCACCGTGCGCCTTTCTTGCTTTAACCGCAGACCCCAGCCGGTGTTCTTGCTGGCGTAACCCCAGTCGATGGACAGCGGGGCAAACCGCGCTGCGCTGCGGCTTTGCAAATCGTTCCATAGGCCAAACTTCTTGCCCAGCACGGCGGCCAGCTCATCCTCCTGTGGAGGTCGTGTTTTGTCGTCGAAGGCGCTCAAGGCCATGCTTTACCCCTGTAACCTTTCCTGTTCAGAGCGTTGTTCGCGGGCTTCGTTATAGCTGGCCGATAAATCGCGCAAGCGCTGATTGCTCTCGTTGAGATCGACCAGTAATCGATCGGCGGCGATGTCGTCGTGCGCCAGTTGCACCTTCACCAGCGAGATCGAAATGGAGGACAGCACTTCGACCGAGTGCTGCATCTCGCCCCGCAGTTGATTCGTCATCTGATCCAGTTCTTGATGTTTGAGTCCTAGCTCATCGTAGCGCTGATCGATCGATCCGGCGATGCGCCGCAGGCGCGCCAACTTCCATAGGGCCTTCACCAGATTATCGGGCACTTCACCGGCTTGCAGTTGAAACGACGATCGCTTCTGCGACGATAACGGACTCTCTTTGACGGCGTCGCGGATTTCATACGCCAGCCGATTGGCATGTTCCACCATATCGCGCTCATCCGCGTCGATGCCGTGATCGGGAATGAGCCACAACGGCGATTGGCCGTACGTTTTCCGCACGGGGTTCAACAGCGCCAGATGGGCCGCGGGCATGCCGCCGGGCTTGGTCTTACGCACGTAATGCCCGCGCCGCCACAACGCATCGGCGAGGACGATCCCGACGACGATGGCGATTGCGTCGAGGACGAGCAGCCACGGGGCGGGCGCCAGAAACCCGATGAGGCCGGCGATTACCATGAGGCTGCCCGCGATCGCCGTGCGCGGCGAAGAGGCGAACAACTTGCTGATCGAAAAAGCGCTGATGAAGACGACCGCACCGATGATGAGACCGAGGATGATTTCAGGCATGGTAACCTCCGAAGAGTTGCTGCCTTACGCGCCCATGAGGAGCGCCACTACGTTTGCTTAAACCGTTGCAATCAGTATAGGATGAACCGCCCTCCGCGTCAATGCTGCGGACTGACCACTCACTGACCGTTGGCCGCTGCTGGCTGACTGCACCTCATTGATCCCCGATCCCTGATCCCTACCTGACCACTTTCCTAATTTCCTCGTATAACGGCTTTAAGCGCCCGTACATCTTCTGATACACGTTCTGATACAGTTCCTCGTAGATGGCGTGCGCCTGCGGATTCGGCGCGAAGGCGTCGCCCAGGCGCGTCATCTCTTTGATGGCCGTATCGAAATCGGGATGCAGCTTCAGGCCCACCGCTGCATCGATCGCTGCGCCTAACCCTGTCGCTTCGTAGAGCTGTGGCCGCGACGCGGGCAGGCCAAACACATCGGCCGTGATCTGCATCGCTCGATCGCTTTGACTGCCGCCGCCGGCCACGCGCAACTCTGTAATCGGTGTGCCACTGCGTTTTGCCGTACGTTCCGCGCCATCACGCAAAGCATACGCCAATCCCTCCAGGATCGCGCGATACACGTGCGCGCGCGTGTGTTGCCCGCCAAACCCGATAATCGCGCCGCGTGCTTCGGGCCCCGGCTGCTTCAAGCCGGGCGACCAATAGGGTTGCAGCACTAATCCATCGGAGCCGGGCGGCACGACCCGCACCAACTCGTCGAACAATTCTTCCGGCGCTATTCCGCGCTCGTCGGCGAGGCGTTGTTCGTGATGACCGAATTCACTCTTGAACCAACTCACCATCCAATAGCCGCGAAAAATCTGAATCTCCAGGCTGTAGGCATTAGGCACCGCCGCAGGGTAGGGGGGTATCAGCGGAATGGCTTCGATGTATTTGTGCTGAGTGGTGTTGATGGTGGCTGAACTGCCGTAACTCAAACAACCGATGTGCGGATCGAGTGCGCCGGAACCGATCACTTCACAGGCCTTATCGGCGGCCGCGGCGATCAGCGGCAAGCCGATCGGGATACCGGTGGCCTCAGCGGCCGATCGGCTGATCTGCCCCAACGGCTGCGCAGGCGCGATGAGCTCGGGCAGCCACGCTCGATCGAGCGGCACCGCTTGCCATTTCCAATCGCCGGACTTGGCCCACTGTTGGCGTTTGTAATCGAACGGTAGATAGCCCACCTGGCAGCCGATCGAATCGGCGTAGCGATCGGTCAGCCGATAGGTGAGATAGCCCGACAACAACAGATACTTGCGCGTGGCGTTCCATACTTCAGGCTGTTGCGTGCGGATCCAATTCGCTTCGGCTTCGGACTGCAAATAGCCTACGGTCGGCGTCATGCCCGACAGGCGAAACGCCAATCCCCACCATCCACCGACCGGTTTGAGGTTTTCCGTGTGGCGTTGATCGAGCCACACTATGGCCGGGCGCAGCGGTTTGCCGTTTTGATCGAGATTGATCACCGTGCCGCGCTGTGTGGTCAGTGCCACACCCGCGATGCTGTCTTTGTCCACACCCGGCATCTGCCAGAGTTGTTGACAAGCCTCACACACGGCTCGCCAGAAGACTTCCGGCTGCTGTTCGGCGTAACCGGGCTGCGTGGAGAAATATGCCTCGATGGGCACGCGGCTCTTGGCCAGCAGATTGCCGCGCGGATCAAAGAGCAGGGCGCGCACGCTCTGCGTTCCGTTATCGATGGCGAGGATGCGGTCGCGGGTCATCGTGCTCTCCTTGGCTGGCAGAACTATCGGGACGCTGATGCACGCTGATCTTCGCTACTACTCAGCCGTCATTCCCGCCTTCGCGGGAATGACCTGGCACAGTCCGGCGTTCTGGCTGAGTAGTTACTGATCTTCGCTGATTTGTTTCAATCTGCGTTTGTCTATGTTGATCAGCGCCCCATTTCAGATCACACTATAACATCGATTCCACAAAGAAGTGTAAGCGCTCACTTCCTGCGCCCAGCGATCATCGCTCCAACCGAGTTCAGGCTGCGCGATGGCGCGGATGCGATCGATGAAAGGCAATCCGCCTTGCGGCAGTAGCAAGCCCAATCGCACACGCCGCAACAGCAGATCGTCCAGATGCACCACGCCTTCGTCACGCGCCGCCCAGCGGAGCTCGGCCCACAACGCCGGCGAAGCATCGATCGGCGCGAGTTCGTCGACGTGCGCGGCTTGTAGGAGTTCAGGTGTATCTGCGCCGTAGCGCCCGAGTAAGCGCAGCGCGACCGCCGGATCGAGATCGACCATTAAGGGCGTCTCGATCTCATCCAACATACGCTGCTTGGTCACAAAGCGCGGATGACTGGGCAAGCGGTTGCGCACCGCCCGCAGCGCTTCATGGGCCATCAAGCGGAACGTCGTCAGTTTACCGCCCGTGATGGTGAGCAATCCGTTTTCATCCCACAGCACAGATTCGCGCGACTCTTTCGACGGATCAGCGCGACCGGTATCGACCACAGGACGAATCCCGGAGAACGTCGCTTGCACATCGCGCAGGTGCAAGCCCGCTGGTCTAAACGCATACAACACACCCATCATCAAATAATCGAATTCCTGCTCGGTGAGGTGCGGATCGGTCTGCACGTTGTCGCCGTGATCCACATCCGTCGTGCCGACGAGGGTGACACCCTCCCACGGCAACGCAAACACCGGGCGATTGTCGATCGGATGCAAGACGTTCACCGCCTGGGTGAGTGGCAGCTTCTGCCAGGGGATGATCAAGTGACTACCGCGCAGTAGCCGCAAACGCGGTCGGGCGTTAAGGTGCGCGCGCAACCGATCGGCCCACGCGCCCGTCGCGCTGATCACGACGGGCGCGGTCACTTCTTTCGTCTGCCCGGTCACGTGTTCGCGCAGCTGCACCCCGCGCACCTGTCCCGCACGATCGCGCAGCAGCCCTGCGACGCAGGCGTAGTTGATGGCCGTGCCGCCGCTGCGCACGGCTTCACGGATGACGCGCAAGACCAGCCGTGCATCATCGGTCTGAGCGTCGCAGTATTGATAGCCGCCGATCAAATCGCGCGGGGTGATCAGCGGGCACAGCTCTTGCAGGCGCAGCGCGTTATAGCGTCGATGCGCCCACTTGCGGCCCAGCACATCGTACACCATTAGCCCGACGCCAAAGACCCACGATGGCGGTCGATCGCCAAAATAGCCCGCGAGGATAAAGTCCAGCGGTTCGACCAGCCCGCGTCCTTCACGCATCAGCCGTTCGCGTTCGTGCACGGAATCGACGGTGAGTTTGATCTGCGCGTTGTGGAGATAACGCAAGCCGCCGTGCACCATCTTGGATGAACGACTCGACGTGCCCGAAGCGAAGTCGTGTCCTTCGACGAGCAATGCCTTTAGTCCGGCGCGGCTGGCTTCGCGCAAAATGCCCGCGCCCGTGATGCCGCCACCGATGATGATCACATCCCACGGCTGATCGAGATCACTCCAGATCTGTTCACGCCAATTTTTGTTCCACATGATTGACCTCAGGAAATAGGGAAACAAGTAGACAAGGTTGTTTCCTTGCTTACTTATCTACTTGTTTACTCTATTAACTTGCCGGGATTGAGTATTCGATCGGGATCAAGCTGGTTGCGGACGGCTTCGATCATCTGCAGCCCGATCGTTCCTTTCTCTGCTTCAAGATACGGCCTGTGATCGAGGCCGACTCCATGTTGATGGCTGATCGTGCCGCCCGCCGCGATGATCACCCGGCTGGCTATGTCTTTCATCGCGTGCCACTGCGCCAGTGTTTGATCGGGATCGGGCGAGCGCCGCCACAGATAGGTGGTGTAGATGCTCGCGCCATCGGCGTAGTCGTGCGACAGATGCGCGAAGACCAGCACGCGTTCGTCGAAGGACTGCAATGCATCACGAATGGAGGTTTGAATTGCCAGCGCGGTGGATTCGATCTTGCTCCAGGGCAGCGCGGTTTCCACCGTGTCGAGCGCATAACCTTGCTCCCACAGTGTGTTGCGCAGGTAGGGCGACAGGAAGCGGCTCTTGCGCCATAGATGCCCGATCGTGGTGCCGACCGCGAAGCCGCCGTGCTTGCGCGCGATGGTTGTGGCTTCGTGCTGGGCGAAATGGGTGAGGGCCTTATCGCCGGTAACGCCGAAGATCAACAACGCGCGATCTTCGTCATACTTGAAGAGCCGCAAACCCCGATCGGCCAGTCCCACCAGTTGATCTTTGCCGGACAGCGCCAGCGTCACTTCGGTTTCCAGCGCATTGCTCAAGCGCAGCATCGAAACGGGAAGGCCGTTCTGCGCCATCTCGCGCACCGCGTTCGCGCCGGAGGCCCAATCGTGAAAAAAGACAGCGTGAAAATCTTCATCCTCTGGCATGCGCTGCACACGCACGGTGGCGCGCGTGATGACGCCGTAGCGACCTTCCGAGCCTAGCAAGAGGTGGCGCAGGTCTGGGCCGGCGGCGCTGGCCGGCAACGGTGGAAGATCGATCGGGCCGACCGGGGTTTCCGTGTGCCCGCCCGCAAACAAATCTTCGATGCGGCCATAGTGATACGACTGTTGTCCACTCGATCGCGTCGCAATCCAACCGCCGAGCGTGGACAATTCCCACGATTGCGGGAAGTGGCCCAGCGTATAACCACGTTCGTTGAGCTGTCGTTCCAAATCGGGGCCGCAGACGCCCGCTTCGAAAGTCGCCAGATGACTGGTTTCGTCGAATTCGATCAAGCGGCGCAAGAGGCTGAGATCGACCGTCAGGGTGGGGGAATCGATCGGGCGTGGGTTGATGTGCCCCACCACGCTGGTGCCGCCGCCAAAGGGGATCAGCCGCGTGCTCGATCGTTTGGCATAGGCGAACAGATCGCGCACGTCTTCATCCGAAGTTGGATAAGCTACGCCGTCGGGATAGGCATCGATGCGGCCATGACGCAGCGCTACCCAGTCGGGCAGACTTTGCCCGCGGGCGTGATACAACCGATCGGCGGGATCGAGCGAGAGGCGTGTGAAGGGCGTCAGGCGCGCAGGCGGCACAGCCACAACGGCGCGTTCAAATGTCACATCGGAGATGCTTGGTCCTTTCCCGACTTTCGATTCCAGAAAATCTCCGGCGGATTCAGGTAAGTGATAGGTGGTCGCTTCGTCGCCCCAACCGTTCCAACGTCGCATATTTCCTCCTTACTAACGCTTAACCGCCTTCCACAGTTCGATGCTCTGCCGCATCACTTCACGGGTGATCGCTTCAGCGGCAGCGGCATCACGCGCTTGCGCGGCGGCCCACAGATCCGCATAGAACTTGCGCGAGCGAGTGCGCGCTTTGGGCGGCGTGAAATACACGCTGCCCATGAGCGGGTATAACTCTTTGAACCCGTTGAGGATCAGTGTGAAGACGGCATTGCCTGATTCGATCGTGAGAAACTGGTGCAATCCCCAATCGGCTTGCGCAAACGTGTCCGGCGTATCAGGTAAGTCTTGATAGCTTTCCAGAAATTTGGCGACGGCTTTGGCCGAGCGTTTAACCGCCAGCCGGGCGTAAGCGGGCGCCAGTAGCTCACGCACTTGCAGCAGGTTGGGCACAAATTCGACCGGCAGGTGGTCCTGGTGACGGGCGATCGTGCCGAGTACCGCCAGGTTGCCTTCGTGCCAGTAGTCGCGCACGCGCGTCGACTTGCCGTGGCGAATCTCGATCCAGCCATCGCGCGCCAGGCGCTGCAGGGCCTCGCGCAAAGTCGGGCGCGTGACGCCCAGCTGCTGCGCCAGATCACGCTCGGGCGGCAGATTCGAGTTGATGGGAAACTCGCCGTCGACGATGGCGTTGATCAAGCGGCTTTCGATGAGTTCGGCCGGGCGGAGGGGAAGTTCCCAGTTCATGGGGGATTGTCCTGTGGTAAGAGGTCTGACCAGTTGGGAAAAGTATAGAATAACTTGGCGGGTTTGTCCAGCCGCAATTTTGTCGGATCTCAAAGATCAACGAACTGGCGTCTCGAAGACAGACCTCGAATTCTTGACCGAACCCGGCGACATCGACGTGCTCGATGAGCCGCTAATAATTGACGCGCCTGGCACGCCATGCTACAATGCGGCTGACAATTAACTATGTTTTTTCTCTGTCAACTGCAACAGAGGAGAAAACTTTCTTGATTGGCCCTCGTAGCTCAATGGATAGAGCGCCTGACTTCGGATCAGATGGTTGTGGGTTCGACTCCCGCCGAGGGCACTTCGGTAATTGAACCGATTCGTTTTGGCGCAGTGAACAGACTGCCCGGAGCGAACTCGGCTGCTATCGAGTTTGTTCCGGGCAGTCTGTTTTGTTGTGGCGATAGGCATACTGTTCGTTTGGTTATACCAGGAGACAGAAAAAGCCTGCGCAATGTTTCGGACACCAGCGCAGGCATGAGGATGACATGACGTTGTGGAGGCTCGCATGTCGGTCAGGATGATACCAGCTTACTCAAGACGGAAAGAGATTGAAGTGCGGCTGCAGTGCAAGTATCTGGTGTTTTCACTCTGAAGATGTGAGTGGAAGGATAGGCGTCTATGACTACCACAACTCTGGAACGCTACATCCCTCTCCCCAAAGCCGCCAAACGGCTGGGGATCAGCGCTGCTGCTTTACAAGGCTTGATCGATAGTGGTAATATCAGGGTAGCCCAGTTGAATGGGACCATTGCCGTGGCGGAAAGCGAACTTGATCAGATCATCGCGATAACACGCGAGCAATACAAGCATCTGCAGGGGAAACCGATTACGGTGGCAGAAGCAGTGGAGAAGTATAATCTCGGTCAATTTGCCCTGCGTGGCTGGATCAATCGTGGGTATGTTCAGATCATCACCCCTGGTTATGGTATGATTATTGATGAGGCCGATGTGGCCTATTGCGCCGCTGTCTATCAGGCTAGAGGTGGAACGCGCGGCGCTCGAATCTTCGACAAGAATGGGTTGCCCTATCAACCAAAACAAACCGTGTGGGCTGAGTACCAACGCAAACGACGCCGAAAGAGGAAGACTGGTTATTCGTCCTCGAAATAGTTTTTGTTCCCGCTGAAACGCCCCTTATCGGGGCGTTTTCTTTTCCCCAAAACAGTTAGGCATTTTGTCCTTGCGCAAATACCAGCTCGAAGTTGTCACTAAGTATTGACAAGAACGATAATTAATGCTATCTTATCCTCGTAACACCGTAACGCACTCGAACAACTTCATCGCCGCGCCGCGTGGCAACAATAAAAAAATCCCACACAGTATCCAGACTGTTGGGATGGCGGCACAAGCAGGACACACTGCTCATGCACCAACATGATAGCACGAACCAGCCCCCTGCTCAAGGGGGCTGTGGCATTTCTAACCGAACTTTGACCGGCGTGTTCTGATCGCCGCACGTCCGCCAGCGCCTAGCGGAACGTGGCGGCGATCAGAACACGATCATAGCCCGCATCTCTCAAGCGCGGCAACAGCACAACAGCTGCGTGGTGACTGCGCGTTGATTGGACGCAGTCCGGTAGTCATCGCCGAGTTCCGTGCGACTCGTGCGATTGTGCAGAGTGTGTTGGAGCCAGGCATGGCCTTGAAGCCTGGCACACCTGAAGCGGCCCATGCTCAATGGCAGGCCAATCTGGACCGCGTGAACTCGATCGATGTGCGGACTGCCCTGGAGCAACAGAACGCCGTTGTCAGCGACATGAGTACCTGGCTGGATCAGCGCTTGCCGCAAGATTGGCAGGCGCTGCTGATAAAACAATTGGAAGGAATGCCGCAAGATGAAGAAAGATGGTCAGAACAAGACAACCACACCAGTCCCGATTGCGCAACCGGATGATTTTGGACTCGGCCGCTGTTTCGATCGACTGCACACCGTGACCATCGACTATGTGACACACCAGCTCGCCGGCTTTGCAGCGGTGCTCCAGCACAATCTCGAAGTGCGGCTCGATCAGGCCGAAGAATGCAACGCGGCGATCTTGCTGAGTGAGCTGTGCGAATACTGGGGGCTCAGCGATGAGCAACGGGCGCAGGTGCTTGGCCCGGAAGCGACGCGCTACGTCAAGCTGCTCGAAGCCGATCATCTGACGCTGGAAGAGGCCCTCGTGTCCTTCGAGGCGTTGGATGCCAAAGCGACTATGTGAGCTAACCCCCTCCTATTACCTGGAGTAATGCCATGAGCGACGCCCCGACCGCTATCTTTACTGTCACCAACCATCACGTCGCGAGTTGCGGCCGACCGCCGCAGATCGATGGCGATCGAGACGTGTATCACGGATATTTCGAGAACAGGTATGGTGCCGGGCATCCCGATCGATACGGTTTTACCGAACCCGCACCAGCCGCACGCTGAGTTTGAGGAGGTGGCGTTGCAGGACCTGGCTAACGCGATTCGCGAGCACAGACTGATTCAACCGGTGGTCGTCACGCCGGAGGGACGGGCTGGCTTCACTTTGCTGGCTGGTGAGATTTGCTGGCGGGCTGCCCAGATCGCTGAGTTGGAAACGATGCTCGCGACCATAAGTATTACCTCACCGACTTCGGGCGTGAGACCGCCGCTCTGGCCTTGAAGTTGCGTGAGATGGTGGTGATTCCCACCCTCGCTTATCCCGCTAACTCTCTGGCTTAATTTTCTTGTTTTTTGTGCAAGCATTTCACTCTTTAGGTACTGTAACTATTCAGCCAGTACGGTGACG